>JAJCYJ010000135.1 GCA_029262975.1 Saprospiraceae bacterium | reverse complement strand
TATTTAAAGGGAAAAATACATGGCTCATTGTTGTAATAAAGGCCGCTACCATTGGCATGGCAGCATTGTGGTTATATTTTATTTTTCGGAACAGACAATACCAATGAGCTGATCAGATGGGGATTCGCAGCGGTTTTTTGCTTTATTGGAGTATCTCTAATGAAGACTTTTTCATGGATGCAAATGGATAAAAATGCTATGAGAAGAGAGATAAAACGTTTGGAATTATAAGTTTCATCTTTATCTGGAAAAATAACTGGATAGTGTTCTAATTCATCAGTCTTCTTTTCAAATGTTCTAACCTTATAAACTTGTAACACAAAGCCATTCTTTTTTGATGCCGTAGGATGACTCCGCTATAAGTTAGGTTTGACACCATATCCTACAGTTGCAATGTACTCTAATGCAGTTTCGGAAGGAAAGAATAACCTTCCTTTTTGAGACTATCAATTCTTGAGTAAAGATTAAGGAGGGTATTATTTAATCACTATCGGAAATGATATTTGCATATTTACTGGAATTAGATCATTCATCCAATTTATCTTTAAAGTTCTGTAATTTTATGCACTACGTTGATCTCCCTGTTTATTTAGAGCCCTAACCCAAATGGTTCTACTATAGTTATTGACATGAAAAAAATTAAGCAATCAACTACTATACTCATTCTTTTGTTCGTCATTACCTCTGGTCATTCTCAAAAAGTCGCTGTCATTGGTATGAATCATTTAAACCCAGACGGCTTCGCGTTTGTAGCCATAGAAGATCTACCGGCTTCCGAAGTTGTTTATTTTTCCGAAGATGAATACAACAATACAACTGATGTTTTTAGTTCAGGCGAATCTGTTGTACAATATACAGCGACCTCCCCAATACCGAAAGGAGATGTTGTTTTTGTTAGAGAAATAGCTACCAACGTCTTTAATGTGTCTTGTACTAATAATGTCGGATGTGGGAGCGCTACAGAGGTATCACCCGGAGGATCTTTCGCGCTGGCTTCGGGTGGTGAACATCTGTACGCCTACAGCGATACCGACAATGATCCTACGAATGGTGTAACAGAGATCTATGCGGTTATGTATACCCTTCAAGGTTCTATAGCCTCAATTGAAGATCCATCCGTTGATTATTCTGACGCTATAGTTGTAGATGGATTTGCAAGTGACACCCCGAACCGAACCGAATATGTATTCAGTCCGGCAACTTTGAGAGACGGTGTAGCGAAAGCCGATTTAGAAAAACCCTTAAATTATTTAAACGGTCATCCGAATAATGTATTATCATTAGTAGCCTTTACAGGATCTTGTGCGTTACAAGATCACGATTACAAAGTATGGACTGGCTCTACAGGGACTACTGACTGGTTTGATCCACTAAACTGGAATGAAGCTTCTATACCTACCCTTTCTGATGCTGTATGTATCCCGAGTCAACCAACAGGAGGTCAGATTTTTCCAGTCTTGACGAGTGATGCGTCTATATGGTTGCTTTGGGTGCAAGAGGGGGCAGTAATAGAGGTGTTGGAGGATGTGGTGTTTACGGTCTTGGCGGACTGACGGTCTGATTTCAAAAAAATCTTGTAATATTCAACTTTAGACACACGCATCGTTTCTGACAGTGAGACAACAAGATTGTAGTTTTTAATATCTACAATTAGAGTTTTTCTTTGTGAAGTTCTAACAACCATAATTTAGGATTATATCCTTACTGTAACATTAATCCTGCGTTTCGTGAGATAGTCTCTATAAAAGTCAGAGTAAAGAAAAGCATTGCATTCTCTTAACACCTTTGCAACTTTAGACTGATATGAGCGGCCCTATTTGAGTGATACTGATAAGTGAGATGTGCTTCACAAAAATCCCAATTCGTATTTAGTTCATTAGACTTTAGATTCAATTTACTTTTATTACCGTATGTATATTTCGAATCTTATAGTCTTGCATTTCCTGTCAATTCCAATATTAAATCTATATGGCTTTCAACGGTTTTATAATTACCAATTTGGGCAGTTATTAGCCATTTGTAAATGAATAATAAATTGTCGAACCTATAGTCTTCTATCACCTTCTTTAGGGTTACTTTGCTCAGCTCAGATCTCGGACAGCAATTTATCATATAGGGTCCTAATTCATTTTCACGAAAATGGAGGACCTTTAGCTCATGTTCCTTTATGACTTCAAGCAAGGAATTCCATTCTGAAATTTTCGATCTCAATATATCGTATTTAAGAAGGTTGAGTTTGTTTGAGTTGAGCAAATCAACGATTGTGCCATCTAAAGGGTCATAAGTCATGACATAGCTCAGAAAAAAAGGAGAGAAGATTGCATCAAAATTTGTACTGTCTGCTACATCGGACGTAATTAAATCCTGGGCACGGCTGATTTGTCGATTCAATTTATCAAGGGTTATAAACCCGCTTTTTATTCTTTCTTTATTGGTTAGAAAATCGCGATTTAGGTTCTGTAAGGTCAGAATTTCCAATTGATCTTGGATCCTGTTTTGATTCCAATTATTCACCTGCAATGCCAATAGAATACCTATCATAACAAGCAAAATCTCGCCGATGGCATAGACCATGTATTTCCGAACAGAGCCTGATTCAATTAATGACTTTCTGATTCGTTTGAAGAAGGCTAACATATTCTAAAGATAAGAAAGGGAAGTAAACAGTTGTTGAGATAGATTAAAAGTTAAATCTAACCCTCCTTATTTGTTACCCGAATTGGAGACTAGGTTAGAGGAGTACTCAAATCAACCAATATTCTATTTAGCATAGGTGAGCTACCTCCCCTTAACCCCGTCACCGTCAATATCTTCACCGATATGTTCTTCCAAAGCTATAAGAGTTTTGGAAAGCAGTTCCTGTGTTTTTGATAGTTCCTTTTCAAGAAGCTTCACCCTTTCTTGAAGCGTATCAGCTTGTGTTTGTTGTTTTTCAATCTTGCTTTCTTGCATTAAATCCCAAAATATTCCCATAAAGCTATTATTTGACTATATACAATGAATGATCCTCTCTTTGTTCTTAGGAAAGTTATCATCCATTAAAGATAGGTAATCAAAGAGAAGTGAAAATAAAATGGAAGCTGAGTTAAATTTAACCTTCGTTACCCTTTATTCTATTTCACCCAGTTCACTATTTACTAAATATAAAATACGTTCAATTGAAGTATCTATGTTTAGAGCATACCGTTCGATGTTCCATTGAATCACCCAATGCCAGTAAATCATGTTTTGAAAACCTTGATTGGAAACTAACAAGTAAGCGTCGGTAGAATCATGGGCCCAGGGTAGTTCTGTTGGAATACCTTTGTCTAAATCTTGCAAATTAACTCGTTCAGACATGAAAGGATAAATGACCTGGTAAAAATGATCAACTGCTCGCGATTCTACAGAGCGATAGTTATCAACGAATGAAGTCCACTGGGTTAGCTGTGAGACCAACTCTCTATTTTCAATCAAATCAACATTACCAGAACCCAAAATGGCCTCTATTGTGCCTAATGGAGGATCAAATGAAGGATGCCAAAATACGCCGCCAAAAACACTATCAAATCTTGGTTGTTCATCTAAAGGAACACTCCCTGACTCTGCCCAGTCCAATATTAGCTTCATCGACACTTTTACAGTTTGGTGTTCGTTTTTATTATTTTCAAACTCACTTTTAGTTTGATTGAAATCTGCTGAGAGCGCCATTAAATAATCATTTTCTCGTAAAGACTTTGACTTGTTCTCATTCCAGTTGTTGATTTGTAATGCAATCAATATTCCTATAACTACGAGTGCTATTTCTCCAATGGCGTAAAGAAGGTATTTTCTGGTCGCACCACCATCCAGTAATTCTTTTCTGATTCGTCGAAAGAATGTAAGCATTTGCTAAAGATAGGGAAGAGGTGCGAATTGATAATAAGACGGAGCCGTAGCGTTCCCCAAAGACAAACATGAAGGCTTCATTTTGAGCTTAATGTTTTAGAGTACTTATGATGAAGCGCGCTCTCCCATCAATTTTTATTAATTTCCATAAAAATTAGATCATGAAAACTTTATATGGCCTATTCATCATATTTTTAGGAACGCTGCTATATGCTCAAGACCTCAAACTGGATGTAGATGGTCATTCCAGAATTGTGGGCCGTCTGGACATAATAGGAAGGGCTACGGATACGTCCAGTCTTTTCATTGGGCGTAAAGCTGGAATAAATGTTCTTCCAAATGGCGTTATAAATACATTTGTTGGGACTAATGCAGGAAATAAAAATACCTCCGGTGCTGCCAATTCCTTCTTTGGTGAATTATCCGGAGCCCGAACCACGACAGGTTCTTTAAATTCCTTCTACGGGCAAGCTGCAGGATTTGCAAATACAACGGGTAGAGAAAATTCCTTCTTTGGGCAGAGAGCTGGTCTTAATGATATCACAGGGACAAGAAATACAATGATTGGTTCGAATGCTGATTTCAGTGTTGGCAGTGATTCTTTAGATCGGGCTATTGCTTTAGGATATAATGCGAAGGTTAATTGTCATAATTGTGCAGTAATAGGTGGTGTAGGAGAAGATACAGTATATGTAGGAATAGGTACTACTACACCGACTTCAAAAATTCAAATAAATAGTGATGGAGGATCGGACGATATGAAGATTCTTTTTAGTGAGAATGATACGCCCGGAGCTTCTTTATTTTATGAAGGAAGTGCCGGTGCCGGCACTAACAATAAAGTTCATATTCGTTCTGAGATTGGAATGGGGGATAACATTATGACATGGAAATTAAATGGAAATGTAGGCATCGGAGAAACCAACCCTGGTGTGGCTCTTGATATTATTGGAGACATCAATTATACCGGGGAAATTATGGATGTTTCTGATATCAGGCTTAAAGAAAATATAACGCCTATCAAAGATGCCATGAGGAAG
>JAJCYJ010000134.1 GCA_029262975.1 Saprospiraceae bacterium | reverse complement strand
AGTGATGTCTGGTTGCCAAGTACTGAAGTGATCCCCCCGGAGCGATCCCGCCAATTCTCGATTTCCGCCGAAGCTCGAATATGGCGCACAGTGCTTTTTAGTATCGCGGCATTCGATAAGAATTTCACTGATATTACAGGCAACGCAGAAGGGGAGACGTTAGATATCAGAGGCAATACTGATTGGCAAAATGCCGTACCTATCGGCAAAGGTCATTCGAGAGGAATAGAGGTGGAATTAGAAAAAAGAAGCGGTCGCGTAAAAGGTTGGATATCATACACACTTTCAAAATCTGATCAAGCTTTCGAAACGTTGTATGACGGAATAACATATAGAACAAGGAATGATAGGAGACACTTGATAAATATCAGCACGTTAACACAAATTAATGACAATATGGAGGTGAGTCTTGGCTGGACTTATGGTTCTGGTATCGTGACAACTGTCCCTACTTCTACCAGACCTATTGAAATTGACGGTAAAATAATTTATGTACCGATTAATCCAACACGACCTGGCAATCTTCCACTTCCGGCTTATCACAAATTAGATCTGGGATTCAACATTTACAATAAATATAAGTGGGGTAGTCAAAAGCTATCAATAGGCGCATATAATGTTTATGCACGCAAAAACCCATTTTATGTTGACCTTGTACTTGACCCTAATGGTACACGATATCTCTTTGAAAAGATCAGCATTTTACCGTTTATCCCATATGTAAGTTTAGGACTTTCTTTCTAACTATTAATTATAGACGAAGCCTTTACATATTATAAAAAGTAATAATATGTTTGACGGGCATCTCCTTTTTGTATCTTTGGTTTGTATTTAACATTATCGGCGGTGACTTGCTGATAGTGATTTTCGTCTTAAATGGGTAATAACTACTGTTGAGAAATATTTTTCGGCTCGGTCTACTATGTATGCTGCTCTTCGGGTGCAGGGATGAATTCGTATATACTATACCCACAGAGCCAGGATTTCAATATAATATGTCAGCGGAATTAAGTCCTATTGATGCCGTCACATTAAGACTAACTGAAAATATATCTATTGGTGATGAACTTGAAAATGTGGATAGGGGTGATGCCGATGTCACATTTTCTGGTATTGATGTTCCGGGAGGTACATTGGACATGAATTATAACCCTATCACAGAAAAGTATCATCTGGTCCGTGAGGATTTTAGAGTCAGAGAAGGCAACAGGTATGACATCGAAATCATCATAGCGAATGAAAATAGAGATACGATTCGCGCATTTACTGAAATTCCAAAAGCAGTAAGTTTTTCTGCAAGATTTATCCGTTCAGAGAAGATACCAATAGACAGTTCGTTTAGTCATCACGAAATTGAGATGGTGATTACCTTTGACGAACCAACAAGAAAACCCACTTATTATAGATTTGTCCCTTATCGATTAGAGAGTATTCTTCGAATAAATAATGGCGGAATCGATGTAGTTGATTTCGGTACCAAGACTATCTTGGAAATAGCTGAGGTTCGAAGTCAAGCAAATTCTGTTGAATTTTTCAGCCATAAAGAAGGTGTTATTATAGATGAATCCCGTCTCAGTTCTTCAAGCATTCATTTGCTTCTTAGAACGATCAAACCACTTAAAGATGGTGATGCAGTATTGGCTCAGAATGGAAAAGAATTTATCAGCCGTCTTCATCTTGATTTATTTACAATGAGTGAAGAGCTCTATCTCCATGATAGATTGATTGAGCAAGTTAACCAGGGCGGGAATCTATCTGCTGGCATCCGCCAGGTAAATAATATTCGAAATGCTACCGGTGTCTTCGGTGCATCAAGCCGGACGACAATCTTTTTTGAATTGCGATAGGCAAATAATAATCTCGGCCACATGAACTTAATGAATGACGAGTGCATAGCTCCGTCCGTGTTATTATATGTCTATATGTGACGCCGGTTTTCGAAGAATAATTTTTATACATCACATGTAAGTAGGGGTGAAGTGTCAAACAGTTGTCATATTAGTACAAGTTAAAAACATGAATTCCCTTAAACCAACCGACGCCAATAACTTACTGGTTCAATTTATCAGATCTATTCCTTTCTTAAGTGATGCGACTCCTGATGAAATAAGTTATCTGTGCAAGCATTCCGAATATACCGACTTACGAAGGTTTGAAATAGTTTATCATAAAAGTGAGCCTTGCAAGGAAGTATTCTACGTCTGCAATGGCATGATTAAGATAAGCGCACATCAAAATATGGGAAAAGAAGTAATTCGTACCATATGTCATGCGGGAATGATCTTTGGAGAAGGCAGTCTGACAGGTGAAAAATCCCGTTCTGCGATGGCTCAATCATTAGATCGTCGAACTACTATAATCAAATTAAATGCAGAAGCATTAAGAAAAATACTTCAACAAAATCCACTGGTTTGCCTCGCATTATTTGATGTAGTAGGGGCCAGGCTAAGAAATAACCAGCATCGATTAGAATCGGTAATCGTGGAAGATGCTCGAACCAGGATTATTAACTTTCTTAGAGAAAATGCCGAACTCTATGGGAATAAAGTGGGATTAAATGAGCTGCTTCTCAAGCACAATTATACCCAACAGGATATTGCAGACTTTACGGGTACATCCCGACAGACTGTAACGACTATACTTAATGATCTGAAAAGATCAAATGTAATCAGCATGAACCGCCGAAGAATACTAATAAGAGACGCCGCTTTACTCGGCATCTAAATAAAGAATTAGAAAGCACCCATATTTAAAAAAGCCCTTGTATCGTATGATGACAAGGGCTTCTTTATTTAGTTCTGCTGGTTAAGGATTTTCATGGCCAGATTGATGATACGCTCATCTTCTATCTGAACAATCCCTCCTGCAGGGCCTGGCTCACGATGCAGTCCTACGACTTCACCGTTTGCATATTTTTGTGCTCCAAAATAATTTCTTACTGTCTGCTCATCTAATTGCAATTCTTTGGCAATTCTTGTAATGCTTCCAGTTGGTAACTTGTGCTTAATTTCACGAAGTTCACTATAGGTAATATTCATAGAGTTGGATTTATGAGTTTACGACTTTAAAATAAGAATTATATGCGAAATAATCCAATATGACTGATATAATTTTTTAGAGTCAAATCCTCAAGGTATAAAAACCGCCAAGGTCTCTGATATACGAATAAAAAAAATGCCCGAATATCTGCATATTCGGACACTACTCATTTAATAACCAAAACTCTATCCTAACATATTCAAAAAACGTGCCAAGTATTATCTAACCATGGAGGTAGTTTATTCGTTATATGAAGCGGACTAATAAAAATAAAGCCATGAGCATTTGATTATGTTTGCACAATGGTTATATACGAAGACAACCATTTGCTCGTAGTGCACAAATATGCTGGTGAACTTGTTCAGGGAGACCAAACAAAGGATCGCACTATTCTCGATAAATATAAAGCCTATATAAAAAAGAAATATGCCAAACCAGGTGAAGTATATCTTCATCCTGTTCATCGGTTAGACAGACCTGTAAGCGGATGTCTAATATTGGCGAGGACATCCAAGGCGCTCCAAAGAATGAATGAAGCCTTCCGAAATGGAAAGGTTCAAAAAACATATTATGCTATAAGTAGCGAACGCCCTTTAGAATCTGAGGGACTTCTCGAACATTATATCGTGAAAGACAAGTCTAAAAATATTTCCCGCGTCGTTAATGCTAAAAATAAACAAGGCCGAAAAGTCGAATTGCGCTATCAATTGATAGCTTCGACAAGAGCTATGAACTTACTCAAAATTAATCCACTTACCGGCAGAAGCCATCAGATAAGAGTTCAGATGGCCGCTTTGGGATGTCCTGTCTTAGGTGACGTGAAGTATAAGGGGGCTATTACAACAGAAAGCCGTTCTATATATCTGCATTGTTCAGCAATGTCGTTTGAGCACCCGACTAAAAAAGAAGTTATGACGGTGTCAGTATTGCCACAAGAAGGAAATCTTTGGAAAGAATTTACATCTTTTTTTAAGTCTTGATGTAAGAATTAAAGCCAATTCATCCATTTACTAAATGATTATGCTCGATCGGAATTTATTTAATCACAATTAATTTACCGCGCTCATTAAACGTTTGATATTATTTCTATTTTTTAAGAACACATCTCCTAAAGAAAATTTACCTTTGCCGCCGTGAGGGTCATACGGCCAGCTCCCTTTGAATTCCCCCAGGGTGGAAACGCAGCAAGGGTAGGAGGTTGTAGCGGTTTGGTGTGATTCCTCACTTTTTTTTGTCTTATACATAACCTAATCTCCCCTTTCATGAAGTTTTTTATTGACACCGCATCTATAGAACATATAAAAGAAGCTAATGATCTTGGTATCCTGGATGGCGTCACAACCAATCCTTCATTAATGGCGAAGGAAGGAATCTCCGGTGAGCAAAACATCAGAGAGCATTATGCCAAGATATGTGCTATTACAACGGGCGATGTAAGTGCTGAAGTGATTTCTACTGATTTTGAAGGGATTATTCGCGAGGGGCAGGAATTAATAAAAGTAGCTTCGAATATAGTTGTTAAAGTACCCATGATAAAAGATGGTATAAAAGCAATAAGGTGGTTTTCAGATCATGGGATTAGAACAAATTGCACCCTTGTTTTCTCTGCTGGTCAAGCCATTTTAGCGGCTAAGGCCGGAGCTACATATCTTTCACCATTTATTGGTAGGATAGATGATACTAATTGGGATGGAATAGAATTGATTAGAGAAATTGCTGAGTTATATGCAATACAAGGATATGACACAGAGATTTTGGCTGCATCCATTCGCAATTCGAGACATATAGTGCAGTGCGCATTGTCCGGTGCCGACGTCGTTACATGCCCATTAAGTGCAATTCTCGGATTATTAAAACATCCTCTTACCGATATAGGATTAGCTAAATTCTTAGCTGATCATCAAAAATCCAATGGATAGTGAAGAAGGTATATTACCTGTCTACATGTGATACATGCAGAAGAATTATGAGCCAGGTTCCTGGTATTGACCTTTTTGAGAAG
>JAJCYJ010000133.1 GCA_029262975.1 Saprospiraceae bacterium | reverse complement strand
GAATCGATCTTTAGGTATTTAGAAACTGACGAAGATTTTTTCAACGAAGTCTTTGAAGCAATTATGACGTTTACAAGTTCGGATTCTCGACTTATTACTCAGGTAACACATGCTTTAAAAACGGACTACAAAGAACTGTATATTAATATACGTAAAGATCAACATGAATCTGAAAAAAAACATCTTCCTCCATGTTGTAGAACAGATTAGAACATAGCACATGAAGAAGAATATTATTATTACAAAAAATGATGGCACTAAAGAACGCTTTTCTATTTCAAAATTACGACGTTCATTGGAGCGAGCAGGAGCGGATCAAGAATCAATATTCAAAATTGGAAAAGAAATCAAGAGAATGCTCAAACCTGGAATTAGTACTAAAGAAATATACAATCATGCATTTTTATCCTTAAAAAACATTTCAGGACACATTGCCGCTAAATACAAACTTAAAAAAGCAATAATGGAATTAGGCCCTTCAGGCTTTCCATTTGAAAAATATATCGCGGCAATCCTGAAGTCCGAAGCATATTCAGTCAAAGTCGGACAAATAGTTCAAGGGTCATGTGTGCGACATGAAATAGACGTAATCGCATCAAAAGACAATTTACATTTTATGATTGAGTGTAAGTTTCATGGAGAACAGAGTCGTAAATGTGATGTTAAAATACCGTTATATATTAATTCAAGATTTCTCGATGTCGAAAAAGCCTGGAAACTCGAGAAAGGCCACGACACCAAATTTCACCAAGGCTGGGTTGTGACTAACACAAGATTCACAACTGACGCCGAACAATATGGAAGTTGCGCCGGCCTAAATCTTGTATCATGGAATTATCCAGAGAAAGGGAGCTTGAAGGAGAGAATTGATCGATCCGGACTTCACCCGCTTACTTGTCTAACCAGTCTGTCAAAAAAAGAAAAGCAGTCATTACTTGATTCAGGCATAGTGTTATGTAAAGAACTCTGCGAAAACGAACAGCACTTAAAAAAGTTGGGGATACAACCATCAAGATTAATGAAGATAATAACTGAAGCAAAGCTTCTATGTGCGACAAAGACAACAACCTCAATAACGCCATCCAATTGAGGCGTTTTTGAAGAACAGGTTAAATAAATGATAACGAAACATTCTATGGGTAATAAATTGAGCACAAATTCCAATAATCTTACACTTAAAAATTTGGGTATCGATACTCAGAAAGAATATATAGTCTATATGAATGAGGACTGTCATATCTGTATTTCGGAAGGATTCGAATCTCTGACAAGGTTACAAGTCACAGTAAATGGAAAAACGATCATTGCAACACTGAATGTGGTAAGAGGTAGTTTACTCGGGCATGATGATGCCAGTCTTTCAGTAAAAGCCTGGGATGCTTTAAATGCTCAAGAAGGAGATAAAATAGCGTTTGGTCATTTACAACCAGTGTCGTCAATGAGTCATGTCAGATCGAAAATATATGGAAATCGATTGGACAAAGATGATTTTCATGAGATCATAAATGATATTGCAGACTCTAAATATTCAAATGTTGAATTAGCCGCATTTATAACAGCTTGTGCCGGAGATAATCTAGATATAGACGAAATAGTCAGTTTAACTAAGGCTATGATAGAGTCTGGAGAAAAAATGAGTTGGCAGAACGAAATCGTCGTGGACAAACATTGTATCGGAGGATTACCAGGTAATCGAACTACTCCAATAATCGTATCAATTATAGCGGCAGCGGGTCTAACAATTCCAAAAACATCTTCCCGGGCGATAACTTCACCAGCGGGGACCGCAGATACTATGGAAACCATGTCAAAAGTAAACTTGAGCCTTGCGCAAATTCAAGAAGTCGTACTTAAAGAAGGAGGATGTATCGTATGGGGAGGTGCTGTCTCTCTAAGTCCTGCAGACGATGTTTTGATAAAAATTGAAAAAGCTTTAGACATAGACAGCGAAGGACAAATGATCGCTTCCGTTCTTTCAAAAAAAGCAGCAGCAGGATCTACTCATGTCGTCATAGATATCCCTGTAGGGAAAACTGCAAAAGTCAGAAATCTAAAAGATGCAGAGAAATTAAAATACTACTTTACAGTTGTTGGCCAGGCTATTGGAATTCAAGTCATGGTTATAATTACTGATGGATCTCAACCAATCGGAAGAGGAATTGGACCTTCTCTAGAAGCCAGGGATATATTGTCCGTATTAAGAAATCAAAAGAATGCTCCAACAGATTTATTAGAAAGATCAACACTTCTAGCTGGATCTATTCTTGAGCTTTCAGGAAAATCAACTTCCGGAAATGGACAAATGGATGCAAAGAACATAGTTTTATCAAAGAAAGCCTATCATAAATTTATAGCAATTTGCAAAGCTCAGGGAGGATTTAGAGAACCCGAAATAGGTAATTTGTATCACAATATTTATGCAGGTAAAAATGGAGTCGTTTCAGAAATTGATAATCGAAAACTCGCCAAAGTAGCTAAATTATGTGGTGCACCAAATAATCATGGGGCTGGCATCAACTTCAATGCTCCGATCGGCAGAACTGTAAAAAAGGGAGACA
>JAJCYJ010000132.1 GCA_029262975.1 Saprospiraceae bacterium | reverse complement strand
CATTGAATCTGAAATTGATTTAATTGATCAGCCTTTTGAAATTGAGATTATACCTTATGAAAGACTATGGGCGATGATTATGAATCATTTGAGACCAGATCATCACTATGCTCCAAAGGCCCCAAGGACGCCTATTTTCTCATAGCATTAAGTGATTAGGGGTATTCAGCCAATCGCTTAAAAGTTGATTATCAAATAATTATGCGACTATTAGATAGATTTGGTGCACACTTTTCATTAAATATTGATTAAAAATGGGGTATTGATTTATACCGGGATAAAACTTCAATGGCATTACCACTCAAATTATTTGTGACTTTTTCTATCGCCAAAAATGCCTGCCGACCTTTGGTGGGTCACCAAATTCACAAATGCCACGCTGCCTGAATCCTGCCCGCTAAGGCGCCAGCCCATGGCCCTCAACACTGGCTTTCGCCATTCCAACCAAAGGTCGGCAGGCTCTTCATCTTAGACTATCGTCAAAGGTCTTTTCAAGACTTCATTTCGTTCACATCATGCGGCTTTCCACGCCCGCCATACTAAGATCTTTTCGTTTTCTTTATAAAACTTCTACTCTTCTCCTTACTCCTGAATGTCCCTGATTAACCAGCAGTGTAATTATAACTTATTGTCTTCCATTATAAAAGACCAGGGCAATCCCAAATACTTTTGGGGTCTCTGAAAGATTAGCCAACCCACTAACATTCAAGTCGGTGGCAAGGGCAGTCATATCATAGCCCTTCAATGCAAATTGATAATATGGCTTTACAACCAATGAGACAAAATCACTCTGCTGTACTTGCCAGATAAATTGTAACCTTAAAGCGATCTGCTGCTCACTAATCAACTTCAGGTCATTATTGCCCACAACTCTGTTAATACTCATCTTCTGCGCAAGAAAAGTACTACCTATCCCGAAACGTCCTATATAATTGTCAAGTCCAAAGTTGAAACCATTAAAGGCATAATTATACTGTCTGTCTTTAAAACTGTCTTCGACGGCATTATAAGATAATGACATCTTATCTCTGGACATATTTTCCCAACCCACCTCTAAAGCAAAACTGCCCCATCGCTGACGCAAACCCAGTTGAATACCATGCATAAATCCAATAGATCCAAATGGTTGTACCAATTCACTATCAACTGGAATATAGTTTCTTAGGATTTCATCATTAACTGATAGTTGGGGAAATCCAATATTATATCCGATTTTAACATTGATCTGGGCATCCAAACCGGCCATTTCAAATAATGTCAAAACCGATATAAAAACAGCTTTCAAGAATATACGCTTACAAATCATTTTATTCACTTCACAAAAATACTCAGAAGGATAAAGATTATGTCCTAAATGGTAAAATGTTCTTCTACTAAAATCTCTATCATCAAAATTTAACACAATTCAGCTTTTGTTTAAGACTATCGAATTACTTTCTTTAAAAAGGATAAAGGACATGGAGACCTTTACAGCAAGGAACCACTGGAGGGCTTAACCGATTATTATTTTGAAAATCAGACGTACAATGGATCATTTCTCGATTGACTATTCTACGAATGAAATCCAATGCTTAATAATTTTGTCTTCTTATGTGTTTTTGTCAAGTAACTCGATTGGCTTATATTCGAAACTATTATTGTATACCGCTCATTGTCGTCTACCTTTTCAACAAAGAGCTGAAATATGAGTAATGATCTACTATTTAAGATAGCACTTTCAAAGATCCCGGGAGTCGGAGCAAAACTAGGAAAACACCTGATCGCATATTGCGGTGGTATAGAACCCATCTTCACAGAAAGTCTGCGAAGGCTACATAAAATTCCGGGAATTGGTGAAAAGTTAGCAAATGAGATTTCAAAAGTAAATCCGTATGAGTTAGCCGAACAAGACATCCTATACCACGAACGTAAAAACAATAAGATCACATTTTTCCTAGACGAGGATTACCCTTTGAGGTTACGGCATATTGAAGATGCACCGATCTTATTTTATTCTAAAGGAAACTATAATCCGCATCCGTCGAGAACTGTCTCGATCGTCGGCACCCGCAAACCCAGTCCGTATGGCCAGGCTATTTGTGAATCACTGGTGAATGATCTAAAACCATTTGATGTTCAAATAATTAGTGGTCTTGCCTATGGTATTGATGCCATCGCTCATAAGACGGCCAATCGATGCGATATAGAAAATGTTGCTATAATGGGGACCGGACTTGATGTGATTTATCCTTCAGTACATCATAAATTATCTGAACAAATACAGAAAAATGGCGCCCTCATAAGCGAATACCCCATCAAGATGAGGGCAGATAAAGAAAATTTTCCTCGCAGAAACAGGGTAATCGCCGGACTAGCAGATGTAGTAGTGGTTATCCAGTCTGCCAGCAAAGGAGGATCACTCATCACTGCTGAATTTGGCAATCAATATCATAAGGACGTTTTTGCTTTTCCAGGTCGCGTTACCGACGACACTTCCACTGGGTGTAATGCATTAATCAAACAGAATAAGGCCCATCTTATTGAAAGTGTGAAAGACATAGCATATATAATGAGATGGGAAAAAGATGCGCAGGCAGAAAATGATAAACAGGCAAGTTTATTCATCGAACTTTCTGACGAAGAAAAGAGTATCATGGGGCTGCTTAAGCATAATGAAGAGGCACCCATTGACTGGCTACATCACAAGTCAGAAAAGAATTTGAGCGAGCTGGCCAATATTCTGCTCAGTCTGGAATTTAAAGGATTGGTGCTGTCACTCCCAGGTAAAAAATATACGCTTTCTTGATGTGCTTTTTATGACCAGTCCGTTTTGCTTGCTAGGCTTATGACATACCGATTCGTTAGGTTTAATCTTCGACATACAACCTCGTTAGGCGTAGGCTGCGCCTACGTCTTTACACGATTTGATTTACGATTCTAATCAATTCAATTCAACACTTCTTATTGATTGATCTCAATCCTTGAAAGACGACAAACCCATTCGTTAGGCGTAGGCTGCGCCTACGTCTTTCCGCAATTTGAAAAATGATTCTTATAGATTTAATTCTTCCATTGATTCTGACTTACGACGTAGGCACAGCCTACACCGAGCTTTTCGTTGAGTTTAATCTTCGACGCACCTCTTCGACAGGCGTAGGCTGCGCCTACGTCTTTACAAGTTTCGTTAACTACTCAAAATTATTTTCAACTATTATAAATCAATCAAATCAATCTCCAATAAATTCGATAGTTCTAAATAATTCCGCTGACTGCTGTATAACCAATCCTCCGCTTTTTCAACCCAACTTGCACGAACAGGGTTCAAATGAATACAAGCCAATTTCTGGCAAACAAATTTATGGCTCACCAATTCTAAAGCATGATTCTCATGTGTCCAAAACTGGTATTTACTATTGCGTTTATGGTTGCTGGCTGCTTTTTCAAATCGCTCCAGCATCCATTTCCTTCTACTCTCTGTATTTGTTGCAATCGTTTTTAGAATCTTTGTTCCAGTATGTCTTTTAAAATCTCTTAATACATCCGATAAGTTTTCATTTTTTGCGCTGACAATCATATGAATATGATTGCTCATGATCACATAAGCCCATAATTCCAGACGTTTATTTTTCCTGCAATAATCAAGACTTTCTATGATGATATCGCAATAGATTTTTCTGGTAAAAATATCAATCCAGTCGATCACTTGCAAGGTGAGATAATAAGAAGCAGCCTGATTTGTGATTTGATATCCGGAAGTCATGGATTGAATTTATCATTTTCTGTTCAAAACAAAAAACTGACAGTTATTGATAT
>JAJCYJ010000131.1 GCA_029262975.1 Saprospiraceae bacterium | reverse complement strand
GTGGCTATAATCAGTCTTGCTCCAGCAAAAGCCGAAGTTTTGACTTTGGATGCTAACCCTGATTTTATTCATACTGGATTTTTGGGGTTTGGCAAAGTTGAGAATATAAGAGAAATCGAAGAACCGGAGGAGTTATTGAATGCTGTTAGAGTAGGCAGGGATGCTGTTGCAGCGGATGGTGTCAGTGAGATCTTATTAAAGTTTCCCTTCAATAAGGAGGTAACAGATGCAGATTGGGAAATTGACGAGAAATATGGTCAAATAGAAACACCCTGGTCTGAAGGAACCCATGAAGTTGATGGTGTACATTACTTTTTTGCGTTATATCATCCTCCTGAAGTATTTCCTGAAAATGAAGATGTCTACAGGTTAGAAGGAATTGAAGCGACTAAGGCAAATTTTTCTCTTGAAATAAAAATTGAAGAGGAAAAAGAAGAATTTCAATTTGAGATAGATCTTGTCAGACCGCCGGTAGTCCTCGTTCATGGCACATTTGATAATCCCGATAATTGTTGGAAGACACCTATAGCACCTGCGGCTAACAATATGGTTCAGGGGCTTGAATTAGGAGGTTTCAAAGTATTCACCGTTAACTATGTGAACTCTAATGGGAAGTTGGATGATTTATTCTTTACTCCGGAGGCCCTGGAATCATCGCGTTTTAAATCCAACAAAAGGGTAGTATATGAAAATGATGGCGGCATACAGGATGCCGTGGATTTTTTTAGAGATGAGTTAAACATTGCTGCTACACAAGCAGATGTTATAGGTCATTCCATGGGAGGAATCCTGCCAAGAGTATTTGCTGCACACGACACCTATGATACCGAATATAAACGCTCTAATAATTTTAACGAAGGTGATATCAATAGGATGATAAGTATCGCCAGTACGCACAGTGGGTCTGAATTAAGCGATTTTCTCGGATTTATCGGAGACGAAAGTGAATCATTGACGAGTATTCCATTCATTGAAAAATTTATCAATGAATCTGTAGTATTTGCCACTTATTTATTTGGAGGCATAGGAGATACAGGGGCCGTTCAAGATCAACGACCTATGAGTCCTGCTTTGAAGAAAATTGGGCCTACTACAGTACCAAGCCATGCCATTGTCTGTACAGTCGATGATATTGAAAATCTAAGATCCAATGCCGGGGAGCCTGCATTTTTTGCAACTTATTTCAATTTTCTGCGTGCTTTGACTATGATATTTTATTTTAATAATTCTACGCTCGCAGACTTTATAGCCAATCTTGCTGATCGACATCACTTCCTACCTCCAGAACTTAAAAATGCGAATGAAAAAAGTTCTCTCTTCTTACCCATTCCGTCATCAAAAGTGAGTGAACTTAGAAAGCCCTCAAAACGAGAAGAGTTTATTGACATGTTCAATTTTCCGCTCAATAGATTCTGGTTTGTGTGGCATCTGTTTATGAAGGAAGTAGTAGATGATTGGTTTGCAACTGAAGAAGGTGTAATTGTAACACAATATGAAACTACTGAAATAAATTATGGCGATTTTGATGACAATCTCCAAGTAGCAATTCAAAACGAAGATTGGTCTCTAATCGAGGGAGAAATAACCGATCCTTTTCCTGATGAGATCAACCAGGCAGATCAGGTGGTGGATTTCTTTCGCTACCTTATTTTTAAGAATGCCGCAAATGACTGTGTCGTCAGATATGAAAGTCAGACTGGCGGTCTGGAATCTCCCTATATAACTGAATTCAACAACCACATTCATAGCTATGCCCCAAGGTATCCTGAAATCATCAATCGATGTGTTCTGCTTTTAAAATCGGGCAATGAAAACTTCAATATGGAAGGATTTCCGGAAGCGGGACAGGATATGCCCATTGAAATACCTGATCCTTTTTCTATCACTACAGAAAGCATGATAGACGAAGAAACTTATATAGGATGTGAAGCTGCCTGTTGGTCCGGTATGGTCCCTTCTCACGCATTTGTATATGCCGAAGTGGCAGACATATTGAATATGGTGATTCTTGCCCGACCGGTTAATCCCGATGCCACTGCGGTAATTCAGGCGAACAATGCCACTAAACCTATGAAATTAAAAGGCAAAAGTTCTAATTGGGGGCCCCAACGGGCTTTCATCGCTGAAGATCAGCGATTTAGTAAGCTTTGGTTTCAATATCAAGCAGATAGAAAAGAAGAGAGAGACAGTGAAATCGTGAAATACAATGAAGAGGTGATTGCATCAAAAAATGATCCGGACAATTTTGCTGAATTGCGCCATCTGGAAATTGCTTATACCTGTGACGAAAATAAACAAGACTATATGGTCTATTTTGATTCAACAGCCCTGGATCCTGTAAGTTCTATTTATCTCCAGTCGGCTGGTGGACTTTATTATAATTGGATAAAAAGTACGGATGACCTATGCGAAGACAAAATTGATTGTTGTCCATTAAGTGAACAACCTGTTTCCATTTTCAATTTAAAACCAATGAATGTTTTGGCCAATCCAATGTTGAAGGACGAACAAAACAGATCCAGATTTTATACGGCAGATTACGATCTCCTGGCGATGGCTCAATACGCTTATTCACTTGATGGTCTGGAGAAAGATCCCTATATAAATGCACCTGCGAGCGATGAAAAATACATTCCCCGTTTTTCCGGAGCCGATTTTGATTCAGAAAAAGGATTTATCACTGAAGAACAAAATACAATTGTTGATTTTATCAATCGTGAAGTGATATTTGAAGCCAATTATGAAGGTGGAAATGTAACGCACCACGGGCCCGAAAATCAATATTATGTATTGGGTAAACCAGACAAAGGCTCTCCATATGTTGATTATCCAATTACTGCCTTTGAGCCTGATTTTTCCAGATTCTCGACAAAAGGTGTCGTCAGATCAATTCCCAAGGGACCTCCTGGTTTCAGGGATCGATATCTGAAACGATATATGGCTAAAATGCGAAGAAAGGGTTATAATTTATATCCCAATTTGGTGGCTGATGGATGGCAATGGGATCATTATGAAACCTATTCCTATGATCAGGGCTGGGATGATCGGGATGCTCCTGGGCTTGACTCCGGGCCCGAACAAATTCCTTTCCCGGAGCAATGTGATTGTGGTACAGAAAACTTTTTAGTTAAAGACAATTCATTGATCCCGGAATCTGGTAAAAGTGAAGAAATCGATATGTCGGTAGCGTATCCTAATCCTGCCTTCAACCTTTTAAAAATTGGACTTTTTAGTCCAAAGAAACAGGAGGTTTCTTTTTCCATCTTAGACATCACTGGACACAAAATCACTTCATCAAGCAATATCGTTGTCCCCGGTCAAAACACTCTGCAAGTCAATATAAATCATCTTATTCCGGGATTTTACATATTCCATATTTCGGATGAATCAGGTCATAGCTCAGTCTTGAAGTTTATTAAACAATCCTCAAATTAATCCTATGAGAAAGTTTTTATTTCTCTTACTTATTTTCTTGTTGTCCTTATCAATAATGGCACAAGTACCCTTCTCCTTTAACTACCAGGGATTAGCAAGAGATAGTGAAGGAGCACCTATTGACAACCAGGAAATATCGTTGCTTATGAGTATCATAAGTGGATTTGAGAATGGTCAAATTGAATTCCAGGAAGAACACATAGTGACCACCGATGAATATGGTTTATTCTCTATCAGGATTGGTGAAGGGGATTTACTTCTTGGCAATTTGAGAAATATTGATTGGGGAGAAGATATGTTCTTCTTGCGTACAGAAATGGATCCAGAAGGTGGAGAAAATTACATCTTCCTGGGTACAAGTCAATTGCGTTCTGTACCGTATGCCTTATTTGCTGCAGAGGCCGCTAATAGTAGTAGTGCCACAGATAATGACACTGACCCCACAAATGAAATTCAGATTTTAGGGCTGTCTGGAAATCAGCTTTCTATTTCCGGGGGAAATTCTGTACAACTCCCTTCTCCGCCTGACGTGCCGGCACAAGAGCTATCACTCACCGGTAAGACACTCTCCATAAGCGACGGTAATGCAGTGGATTTATCCACTGTTAGTCAGGATGCAGATGCAGATCCGACTAATGAACTCCAGGGATTATCTGTTTCCGGAAACCAATTATCTATTTCCGGGGGTAATTCTGTACAACTACCGGTATCGTCCAACACATCTTTTCAGGAACTCTCACTTAGTGGGAAGATCCTTTCAATAAGTGATGGGAACGCGATTGATTTATCCCCTGTTAGCCAGGACGCAGATGCAGATCCGACTAATGAATTTCAATCGCTCAGTCTAAACGGCAGTAATCTTTCTTTGAGTAATGGGAATAGTGTCAATCTACCTGAAGGCACAAGTCCATGGGAAACGCAGCAAGGCGGCATAGGTTATTCCGGGGCCTTTGCGGCACTCCAGAACCAGGACGGGACTGATGCCGTTAGTCTTGTTCGGTTTAACGACGGCTCTGGAGGAATAGATTTATTCCAAGGATCGGACAGGAGAGTAGAACTTTTTTCAAATATTGATGACGCAGGTACTGCAAGACTTAATGGTGAAAATGGGAATACCAATATTCTTCTTTCATCCGTCATAGGAGCTAGTAACAAGCCCTGGATTGGGACTTATAATGAAAATGGAGATAACATAGGCGCTATGTTCATCTCTGCAAGCGGGCGGGGCGGATTAATTCAAAATGGTCCAAATGGAAATAGGAATATTAACCTTACAGCTTTGGGAAGTAATGTCAATCATGGATTTATTACTGTAAATGACGTTGAAGGAGAATCTCAAGCCGGTATGTACATTGACGAAGATGGAAATGGGAGAATCTTTGCGGACTTCGTAGATAGTTTTGTAGACAATCCAGAAAAATCCAATCAAAAGGTGCGCTATTCTGTGATTCAGGGACCGGAAGACGCTGCCTATTTACGCGGTACAGCCCAACTCACAGCAGGCAATGGTAGCATACAATTTCCTAAACATTTTCAAAACCTGATTGAAAAAGAAGGCATGACGGTTATGATTACTCCTTTATCAGCGGAATCCAAAGGGATCGCAGTAGTTAAAAAGGATAATCAAGGATTTAACGTTAGAGAACTGCTACAGGGAACTGGCGACTATCTTTTTGATTGGGAGGTAAAAGGGGTAAGAAGAAGTTTTTATAAAGCAAATTTTGATGCCGCTAAGCCAAATGCTGATCCTGACCAGATGGGAATGGAATTGTCTCATCCAAAAACTAAGCAATGAAATATTTTC
Source organism: Saprospiraceae bacterium (assembly GCA_029262975.1). Lineage (GTDB taxonomy): Bacteria > Bacteroidota > Bacteroidia > Chitinophagales > Saprospiraceae > JAJRXG01. The sequence goes on along the minus strand of JAJCYJ010000131.1, from coordinate 2,645 downwards.
AAGTTTTCTTTTTATTGATACTTTTTTCCAGAATCCTCGCGCAAAGCATTAGCCCTGAAGTTATCTCTACTGCAGGCACTTTAGATAAACAATCTCCGGCCTCCTTGCAATGGACCCTGGGAGAGCTGTCAGTTTTAACTTTTAAATCTGAAGATGTCAAACTCTCCGAAGGATATAATCAATTATTTTTTAAAGAAATGAGTACAGCTACTTCAACATTACAACTGGAAGATGAAGTACTTCTCTTTCCAAATCCAGTTATCGACATTTTACATATTCAGACGGAACATACTGGCCGCATTGAATACGTACTGTACAACTCCCATGGTATTAAACTGATGAATGGAAATTTTAACTTAACTACTCGTCTAAATACAAAACAACTTGATGTGGGCAATTATTTTTTAGTAATGACCACTTCAAAAGGAGAGAAGGGTGTTTATCCGTTTTTTAATTTTTCCAAATAGAGCAAGGGTGATTAACGGGTGGAGTTCAGAGATTCGTTATTCGAGTTGTCACCATTTTTGCAAGAAGCAAAAATGCCGCCAACTCATTTCAATTACCTCGCTTTTCACCAGGGGTTCCACTCCGTTCTACCCCTGGCTAAAATATATCGTCCTTACAGGACTTTTCACAAGGTATATAATAAGAATCGATAGATTGAAAACCCCGGAGGGGTAACACATTTTAGCCAGGGTCCTCATACCCTCGTTTCATAGGGTAGAAATATAAGCTCTGTAAGAGCGACAGTTGGTACAATTTATCTATCTCTGGTTAACACCTTCAAAAAATCCGGCAAATGGCAATATTCGGCTCGGGTGAAGTATAAAATATCGTTTTTCAAGTTGATACCATTTTTGCTAGAAGAAAATTGCCGCCCACCCTTTTCAATCACCTTTTTTTCACCAGGGGAACCTCTTTCTGCTCCTGACTACAAAGCTAACACATCCATTGTGTCATTCAATCGCGAAGGAATGAATTGAACCCTGATTAACCATAAGTCATAGCGTATCTGTATTATTGGTGGAGCAAAGAATAAGAGGAAATCATTACAAATCGTAACAAAGAAAATATCGATAGATTTCCCCTCCTATATTCTTGATTAAACATTTGAAAGACAGGGTAAAAACTTAGTCGATTAATAAAATATAAGGGTATACCTCTCGTTCATACCTCCATGCGACTGATATCAACTTTCACCTTTATCCTCATATGTACTTGTGTCTTTAGTCAAGAAACCCCTGATCGATTAAGTGTCTACCTCGATTGTCAGATGAGGTGTGACCGGGATTATATAAAACAAGAAATCACATTTGTCAATTATCAGCGTGATAGACAAGATGTGGATATCTATATATTGGCAACATCACAAAATGCAAGTGCAGGTGCACGTGAAGTACAATTAATATTTAACTATGATGGCATCGAGCAGTTAAATTCGGATACAATCGTTTATTACAATAATGCAAATATTTCGGATCTTCAAGAACGTATTTTGATGAGAGATCATTTGAAGATAGGGCTTCTTCCTGCGTTAGCGTTGAGTTCACTTAAAGATGCCATAACATATGAAGTGGCGCAGGAAGTTGTTAAAACTGCCGTAAATAATCAAGCCGATGATCCGTGGAATTACTGGGCTTTTAATATCAGTCTCAATTTGAATGTTAATGGAGAGTCCACATTTAATGAGCAAGGTTATTTTGCGAGATTAAGTGCTAGCAGAGTTACAGAAAAACATAAGATTCTTATCAGTACCTGGTATGACCTTGACCAGTCATCTTTTACCCTTTCGGATGGCGAAAAGGTAGAAAGTAAAAATGAACGATACCGCACATTCACCCAATATGTAAAAAGTGTAGGAGATCACTGGGCAGTTGGTGCCAGGTCATTATTTGGTTCTTCTTCGTTTGGAAATACTGATTTTGAGTTATCATTGAGGCCGGCTATAGAATTTAATTTCTACCCTTATTCTGAGAATAGTACCCGTCGATTTAGTATGATGTATTCCTCTGGCATTGTTTATAATGATTACACTTCGCCTACCGTCTTTGACAAGTTAAATGAAACCTTGTGGCGTCATAGCTTTGATATCGAATTTGAGCAAACACAACAATGGGGAGATATTTCTTTTGACTTTGAATTTGACCAGTATTTTAAAGACCTTGCCCTATATAGCATTTCATTCAATCCTAATGTTGAATTAAATCTTGTGAAAGGGCTCCGATTACAATTTGGTGGACGTATATCCTATGTCGGAGATCGCATCAATATATCGAAAGCCGAGGTTTCCGCCCAGGATATTATATTGCAAAATCGCCAATTGGATACCGACTATTCCTATTTTACCTATGTAGGTTTTAATTTCCAATTCGGATCCAAGAATAACAATATTGTTAACCCCAGGTTTTAATCTTTAAAATTGAACAGAGCATAAAGTCCGAATATTCTTTTATCGTATCAATAATTAGAATAGTGATCCCACTACACCATCGATAATTGCCACTATTGCTGCCAGGATAAGCGCCCACCAAAAATTCTTGACCTTCAAACCAACTAAGAACCACTCTGCTACAAGTATTAAAATAGCATCCAGAAGGAGTGTGAATATTCCTATTGACAATAACCCCAGACTTACAATCTTTAGT
>JAJCYJ010000130.1 GCA_029262975.1 Saprospiraceae bacterium | reverse complement strand
TTATGCGCTTAGCATAAAGAGGCTCAAATTTGTAACAAGAACGAACATTATTTGTTATTGAGTTGTTAGAAGATTTTCTGGAGCATCTCAAGATCATCCGATGACCAGTGTTAATGTGATATAACTTATTGATTTGAGGCCCGGTAATGTCGAGAAGAGGCGACTTTTATTAATGGATACATAATGATTTAGTCTTGGTACTATTTTTTGGAATTATGATAGGGTTATCGGTAAGGGACATAAGTTGAAAAATCGAAACAAAGAACAAAAAAGTCTTTATGAATATTCCAACTATAGACCTTCCGCGTGTAGTAGTAATAGGAGCGGGATTTGCAGGATTGCAGATAGCAAAGAAGATCGATAAGGATAATTATCAGTTAGTTATTATTGATAAAAATAACTATCACACATTTCAACCTCTTCTTTACCAGGTCTCATCTGCCGGACTCGAGCCGGATTCAATAGCATATCCGATCAGGAAAACACTCAGGAACAAAAAAAATACTTTTTATCGTCTTGCGAATGTGCAACATATAGACGCGAGCCTTTCGACAATAAAGACGGATATCGGAGATCTTGAATATGACATTCTTGTTATTGCTACTGGTGCAGATAATAATTATTTCAACAATGAACTCATAGAAAAGAACGCATTGCCAATGAAATCACTGGTTAATGCGCTTGATTTAAGGAGCAAGATTCTTGGAAATTTTGAAAGAGCCTTAAATACTAAAAATCTAACCAAGCGAGAGGAGTTGATGAATTTTGTCATTGTTGGCGCTGGTCCGACAGGAGTTGAGTTAGCAGGGGCCTTGGCAGAGTTAAAGAATAAAATCCTGCCAAAAGATTTTCCTGACCTTGATCTCCGAGGAATGAATATAAATTTAATAGAAGCGGCGCCCCGAGTTTTGGCGAATATGCATGAAGTATCTTCAGAAAAGGCGCACCAATATCTTAAAAAACTAGGTGTACAAATTTGGCTTGAGACCTTCGTTGAAAGTTATGAGGATAATCGTGTAACAACAAATAAGGGTATCGAATTCTATGCCGATACATTTATATGGGCTGCTGGTGTTAAGGGATGTTTTCCGGAAGGAATACAAGCTTCTTTAATTGGAAAAGGAAACAGGATTAAAACCGATGGTTATTGCAAAATGAACGCTACAGAAAATGTATATGTTGTAGGCGATGCAGGTTTGATAGAAACCGATAAATATCCGACAGGATTGCCTATGCTGGCTTCTGTGGCGATGCAGCAAGGACAATATCTGGCCAAATATTTTAATCGTAAAGTGAAAGGGAAGGAGACCGAAGAATTCAACTATGTGGATAAAGGAACGATGGCTACTATAGGGAGAAATCAAGCGGTTGTTGAATTAGGGAAGTTTAAATTTCAGGGGATTCTCGCATGGATCGTGTGGATGTCAGTGCACCTGATGCTCTTAGTAGGGTTTAGGAATAGAGTAATTGTCTTTGTCAATTGGGCCTGGAACTATGTACATTATAATAATGGACTTAGACTGATCATTCGACCCTACAGAAAACGACAGAATGTAATTGGAATAAAACCACTTAGGAAGGTGAAGGGGTAAGTCCGAGCAGAAAGATATGATGCAAAGGGAGAGAAAGCGTAAGCTCTTGCACAATGACAGAATTAAGAATTGAAAATTGATAATTGAAAGTTGAAATAAAGAAAGTTGTTTGTTGTTCGTTGTTTGTTGTTCATACGGAAGGAGATTCGGAATGTAATGTGCTTGCGTACTTATATCCCTAAGTGCCTCTAATATTTCAAAATTGAAAATGTCCTTCTTCTAAAGGAGGTGGCCGCAGGTCGGAAGATTACACCTTTTATATGAAGGGTCAGTTACTTTCGAATATAAAATACTTATAATCCAACCTGTACTAACTCCCTATCAATATGCTTTTTATGTCTGTCGTGATGAAATTGAAAAAAATGCAGCATTCCCTTAATGGTGAGTCTGCCTACAGATGGTTGTTTGTAAATCTCCTTATCATGAAGATTCTGATCTAAATTGGTTAGAAAGTCCTTTAGATTAATACGTTCATATGCCCACCTCGTACGAACCATTTCTAATGTCAGATTTTCCGGAAATGCCTGCTCGGATATTACAGCTGGAGCTTTAAATTTAAATGGTGTAATTTCAATAAAATTGAGGGCCCAAATTTTTAATTGATGACTGATACCGGCCTTTTTTAACTGCGGATTAAAACTCAACTTTTTAATGACATATTTGAGCGAAACTTCTTCAGCAAGGAAGAGGTGGTAAGTATGCTGAAGAGGGGACCACTTTCCGTTTTGACTGCTTGATAGTTCCGCAGGAGTATATGAGGACAATTGTTGCAGAAGTGCCTCCTTACTTCTTTCCAGGTGCTCAAATGCTGATGTATATTTCTTGTGCATTATTCAAATGTAACTATATCTGGGGACAGTATGCAGTAATCGCACGACCTCAGCCTTTGGGCAGGAAAAAAGCTAAAAAAGTACTCATTCTCTTGTTGTAAATTCTATGTTATTTATTGACTACTTATCACATAATATCTTTCTTTTGTCTTGTACGCTATTAATTGGTAATAACCGGTCATCAACCATTATTATTAATCCGAATACAAGTGTTTATAAATTATTGGGGTCTTAGAATATTAATTTCACTGTTTATTAATTGTTGTTGGATAATTTCAACATCAGGACAGGATTATATTGGATCGTTTCAACACATTACGACTGCTGATGGATTGCCGGATAGAGCTGTCGAATCGATCTACCAGGATAGCCGTGATTTTATTTGGGTTACAACGAGACAAAGTCTAAGTCGGTATGATGGCTATGAATTTAAAAATTTTACCCGAGAGGATGGTTTGCCTGTAGGTGCCTCTGAGATTAAAACTGAAGACGCCGAGGGATATCTATGGATATATTCTTATGAGGACAGCGAGCAGGAAAGAATTCACTTGGTCCATATAGAAACTGGAGAAGTAATTTCCTTTAGAGACAAGTTTGGAGAAGAATTATATCTGGATATACCTGGACCTGATGCGCATTTTTTGAAAGGCAAAGATGGTTCGTTATACTTTGCAAATAAAAGTAAGACGGCTATCTACATATATCATCCTGAAAAGGGGTTTCGAAAAGTAGAGTTAGCATATCAAGAAGGTGTTGAATTAATAGATATTTCTTCATCCAATACAATTTGGGCAAATAAGTCAAAGCGAGAAAGCAGCTTCTATAACCAACATGATACCGATAATCTTACCGATCATTATAAGGACGTCGTTTTAGAAATTGACCTGGATGGTAAGGTCC
>JAJCYJ010000129.1 GCA_029262975.1 Saprospiraceae bacterium | reverse complement strand
TTGTAAAAGTGTCTTTTACAAGAAGTATCTAATTGTACCGTGAAATGAGAAAACTGTGTTTTCTGTTCATCAGAAGGTTGCCATAAGGCAATAAGTAATTGTCATAGCTTGTCTCTATGGAAATTCATGATCAGGGCGGCTACAAGATTATAAATCCATGTGGGAGGCACTTCGAAACTTTTATCCCGAGTACTCGGGATCGGATGGGTTGACATATTTACATAAAAGGAATGCAAGGACATTCTAACCGATTCCCATAAGTATTGTTAGATAAATAAGGGTTGAATTGTAAATGCTTATGTGATTATGAGTAATTATATTCTTTTGGTTCTTCGGGTGGAATAACTTGTCCGTACGGCAAGCCGCTATAATTCAAAAAGCTATGTACATCTCAAAAACTTACATTTTTTAATACCTGTTTGATCTATTTTCACCGCTCATGAATGTTATTTTACTTTTCCGTGATAGCCAAGTCTTAAAATGTTTTAATTCTCTTGTTCACATCATTCTATGCATAGCTATTATTCTCTTAACAGTAGACCTATATTCACACAATTAAAAAATAATTAATAATCGGTTAACATCCAATAATATTCTTTAGGTATATTACCAATGTTTGCTAAATAGCCTTATAATTCAGCCAAAGCACTAAATCATTGAACAACGTAATCTAAGCCCAAGAATTAACCATAAATTTCTATGACAACGAATATCGTATGTGACTCTTGTAAATCTAATCTTTCCAATATTGATACAATTTGTCCCTATTGCAGAATGGAAACAAACTGTGAAGCCAGGTGTCTAACATGTGGAAATTTAATTGGACAGATAGAATTCTGGAGTAATCATAATCGATGTCCAAAATGCACAGGAAATGATTATAAGTCAATAATAAATAATCGAAAAGAAAACCTTCTGTTTAAGTATAGCTACTTAAGTCTAATCAAACCTCTTCATAATTACGTTCTTAAAAAGATTGAAGAACCAGAAGCCAATCCGTTCACAGATTGGAAGATCGGTCTACTTATCATACTCCTATTACTTGTCTTGACAATTCCACTTTTACTCTTAGCTAAGTTAGTGGCATACATTTCGTTTTATAATATTATTGCTTTTGGAATCATTTACTTTATACTGATAAAATGGATTTGGAGTAAGTTTCCAACCTATTTTGAGTTTTTCAAGTTCAAAGAAATAGCTTTCGCACTTTTGAGCGCCACCCAGCATCATTCATCAATTAGCAAAGAGTCAGGGCTTATCCTGAGGGGATTTAATTTCGATCGAGAAAAGAAATCTGATTACTGGATTAATTACTTGACGAATTTCATGTTGGAATTTGGCAAAGTATTTACAATTGGAAAACCGGGAGATATTTTTCAGAATACGAAAGCTCAAAAAATATATTTGAACCCGCATGAAAATTGGTACGAAATTCTTAAGAATTCCATTAACAAAGTAAAATTGATACTAATTATTCATGATGGCTCACAAGGATTGATATGGGAAATTAAACAGTGCTTGCAGTCGAAGACTCCTGAACAAGTTTATATTTTCATTCCTCCTCCGGGCGACCATGATTTATATTTACAAATGAATGAAATATTAAACAAGGAAATTGAACATCTGATAGTCGGAAATATTCCTATGCTGGATAGCTCTATCAATAAGTTTAGTTTTATTGGATTTTCCGACAATTGGCAGCCCTACATTATAAAGCCAAGTTTAAAATTTAAAATTTTATACTATTTAGGAAAGTTTACAAAAACTGAGACATCACGAATCTTATTTACAAGTTATTTTCTTACGATAGCTGAAAGGTTAAATACTAATTTGTCAAAAACACTTTTGATAAATTTTTCAATAAACAGTATTTATCTTATTGTAAAAGCTCTACTCGTGCTATTTCTAATTTCATGGATTCTACTTCAATTTATTATTTAGAAGATGAATCAAATTTCCGAGAAAAATAACATTTGAATGTAGAGATTGTGCTACAAAAGGGTCTGAATTTTAATTCAATAAAGAAGTTTTGATATACTGAGATTCAAATCATTAAGAATCTAGCAGGAGAAAATATCAGTATAAAGGTCAAGGAGATATGTTGTAATTATGAGATCAGCGGTGTCATGTATTATTTACGGAGAAAGCTAGTACTGAGGCCTTTAAACCTGCTAATTAAGACAATTCAAGAAAATAGAAACGGAGTTGTCACAATACAAAAAATTGTATGTTTAGTTGGTTCGTGAAAATTTCTACTTGAAGTTTCTTTCCGAAGAAGCAATGAAGTCCGCACAAAAAACACAAGTGTGTTCAATACCAGGTATTGGAAGAAGAGGGCTCACATGTACATATGTTAGTTTGGTTGTGGAGGCCGGGGAGGAGGAATTGCCTACCAAAGGCAGGTAAACCTTCGGCGATCCCTTGGTGGGGGCCCTGCAATCCAAAAAAGGGCAGCCTTGCAGGCTTTCTTTTTTTATTGAAGAAAGCCTATTCAAGCTCGCTTCGTGTCTAAAAGCATCGGGTGTCGTCGGGATTGCCTACCAAAGGGAGGTAAACCTTCGGCGATCCCGATGTGGGGGCCCTGCAATCCAAAAAAGGGCAGCCTTGCAGGCTTTCTTTTTTTATTGAAGAAAGCCTGTTCAAGCTCGCTTGACAGTCTTTTTTTCAATAAAAAAAGCCCCGCTTTGCGGGGCCCTTTTTTGGATTGCGGAGGAGGAGGGATTCGAACCCCCGATACCTCTCGGTATGCCGGTTTTCAAGACCGGTGCATTCAACCGCTCTGCCACTCCTCCGATCGGG
>JAJCYJ010000128.1 GCA_029262975.1 Saprospiraceae bacterium | reverse complement strand
TCCTATATTGCCCTTGTTTCGATTGGGTTGATGATGATTTATACGACCACCTACAATGACTATGTACAATCAGGTATGTGGACTTTGAAATCCCCTGTGGGTGCTCAGGTTTTGTGGGCAATAGTATCTTTAATATTGCTGGTTTTGTTTTCCATACTTGATTGGCATGTATGGAATACACTGTCACTCCCGGGTTATATGTTTGGGGTCTTCTTGCTAATCTTGCTTCTATTTATAGGGTTTGAAGTAAAGGGTGCCAAATCATGGATAAGTCTTGGTCCATGGTCCCTACAACCAAGCGAATTCGCAAAATTAGGTACAGCGCTGTTCTGCGCCTCTTTATTGAGTTCTGTTCAGGTGAAATTGTCAGAGTTTAAGTCACAATTCATCATGTTAGGCATTATTGTTATTCCTGCGTTCTTAATCATCTTACAACCAGATCCGGGTTCAGCAATGACCTTTGCTTCGTTGCTTATCGTTTTCTATAGATTTGGAATGCCTCAATTTTATTATTTGGCTATATTATTTGTTTTCCTCACAGTTGTTTTTTCGCTAACCCAGGGCTTTTATACGGTGGCCAGTGCTGTTTTTGTCTTAGGTATCTTGTTTATCACAAAGTTTTCACGCAAGAATTTAATTTCTATAATGTTCTTCGTCTCCCTGGCATTAATAAATATTCTGTGTTTTCGGTTTGGTGTAATGCAATATGCGTTGATGACTAATCTTCTTTTTCTTTTGGGACAACTCTTCATTTTTAATAAACAAGCAATTGCTACTTCTCGTATTTCTTTGCTTAGTGGAGTTGCACTTCTTTGTCTTATATCATTTAGTTCATCTTTTGCATTTGAAAACCTGTTAAAACCTCATCAACAGGATCGAATAAATGTTTGGTTACAACCTGAAAAATGCGATCCTCGTGGGTCTCTGTATAATCTATTACAATCCAAACTTGCTATTGGATCTGGGGGCTTTAAAGGAAAAGGATATCTAAACGGGACATTGACAAAACTAAATTATGTGCCCGAACAGACGACTGATTTTATTTTTAGCAGTATCGGTGAAGAACAGGGCTTTCTGGGAAGCATAGGAGTGGTCGCCTTATTTCTAATTATGACACTAAGAATAATTAAAATAGGCGAAAATTCTAAATACAGTTTTGTACGTGCTTATTGTTATGCTGTAGCAGGTTTTATATTCTTTCATTTTTTTGTAAATATTGGCATGACAATGGGGATTAGCCCGGTTATTGGAATTCCTTTGCCCTTTATCAGTAAAGGGGGCTCCGCCTTACTTTCATTTTCTATGATGATCGGTATTGCACTAAATATGAGTAAAGAAAAATAAGTGGTAACATTCAAACTCTTAAAAATTGCTCCTTCCGGCAATGCCCGAATTGGAGTGGTTAATACGGCCCATGGTATTATTAACACTCCAGTTTTTATGCCAGTTGGAACACAAGGGGCAGTAAAATCCGTGCCCCATTCATTTTTAACCACAATGGATTATGAAATAATTCTTGGAAATACATTTCATTTATATTTACGGCCGGGGCACGAGATAATCGAAAAAAGCGGGGGACTTCATCGATTTATTAATTGGAATCGCCCTATGCTGACAGATAGCGGCGGATATCAGGTCTATTCATTACGAGGAATAAGAAAAATTACAGAAAAAGGCGTCAACTTTCAATCTCCCGTGGATGGATCAAAACATTTTTTTAGCCCTGAAAGAGCAATTGATATTCAAAAAAGTATTGGAGCCGATATAATAATGGCTTTTGACGAATGTACTCCTTACCCATGTGACTATGATTATGCAAAGAAATCTATGCACATGACGCACAGATGGTTAGAGCGGTGTATAAGTCACTTTGACCTAAACAATGGGCCACATGATTATTATCAGACTATGGCTCCAATAGTACAAGGTAGCGTATTCAAAGATCTACGAATTGAATCTGCCAAATATATCAGTGATGCGGGCTGCGAAATAAATGCAATTGGCGGACTCTCAGTTGGAGAACCAGCTCCGATGATGTATGAGATGACTGAGACAGTATGTGACCATTTACCTGTTAAAAAGGCGAGGTATCTTATGGGTGTAGGAACCCCTCAAAATATTCTAGAGTGTATAGATCGGGGAATCGATATGTTTGATTGCGTCCTTCCTACACGCAACGCAAGGCATGGTCATCTTTATACAGACAAGGGGTTAATCAATATCAAGAATGCAAAATGGAAGAATGATTTTTCTCCAATTGATATTAACAGCATCAGCGAATTAAGCAGAACACATAGTAAGTCATATCTCCGACATTTGTTTTCTGTACATGAAGCATATGGATATGAAATAGCCAGTGTTCATAATTTATCGTTTTACCGATGGCTAATAAATAAAGCCAGAGCAGCCATTGAAAATGATACTTTCTCTATTTGGAAAAACGAGATGATCCAAAAGCTCAATAACAGACTTTAATCAATAAAAAACGCCCGATAATGAATCATTAATCGGGCGCCTCAAAACAAAACGAAAAACCAACTTTATCTTTAGAACGTTTGACAGCTTATTTTTTATTAGATGCCACGTCGTAATTTTACAGGAATTGTCTTCTGCCGGTTGTTTCTGTAAACTGTGAGATCCAATGTATCTCCAATTTTTGCAAACTTAATTGCCTCCAAGAGGTCATTCGGATTTTCTACTTGTGTACCATTTACTGCGACAATAACATCGCCAATCTCAACACCTGCATATTCTGCAGAACTAAAGCCTGCTTTTCTCTCATATCTGTCAACATTGAAATTTGTCACATAGACACCCCTGTCTAAAGAAACAGGTATTCCATTTTTCTTGACTGTTGGGACATCTGAGACCATAATGCCAAGAACAGCGCGTTGGATATCACCTCCTGATTCCATTATTTCATTTACCACTCTTTCAACAAGGTTTGATGGAATGGCAAAAGAATAACCTGCATAAACACCAGTGGGTGAAGAAATAGCGGTGTTAATTCCAATAAGTTCACCTCTGGTATTAACAAGTGCTCCTCCACTATTCCCTGGATTTACAACAGCGTCAGTCTGAATAAATTCTTCTATTGTCTTCGCACCTTTTATGATGTTAAGGTCTCTTCCTCTGGCACTGACAATGCCTGCAGTCACTGTTGATTTCAGGTCAAATGGATTTCCTACGGCCACAACCCATTGGCCGATCTTTACATCATCAGAATTAGCTATGTCAAGTGAAGGAAAATGTTCTCCTTCGATTTTAATAACAGCCAGGTCTGTTGATGGGTCTGTTCCAACTTTGGTGGCTTTATATCTTGTTCCGTCGTGCATTGAAACTTCAACGAAGTCTGCAAAACCGACAACATGGTTATTTGTTACAATATATCCGTCTTCGCTTATTAATACTCCTGAACCAGTTCCTGCCTGAGGACGGCTTCCCCTGTCTCTTCTTCTGAGTCCCCAAAACTCTTCAAAAGGATCGTATCGAGACCCTTCTTCAGAATACTGTTTATATTCTTTGTTTTGAGCTATAATATGTACAACCGCCGGATTTGCTATTTCTGCGGCCAACACAAAGTCCTGTGTTGGATCAATGTCCACGGAAGCATTTGTATTGTAAGTCTTTGCGGGTATTTGATCATAAATTATCGTGTCTTTATCAAGTGCTTTAAATGCTCCAAAAGCAATTGTTCCTCCGATAATTCCGGCTGCTATTAATTGAAATAAACTTTTCATCTTGGTTGAATCTTTCGTTTTATCAAAAAGAAGAAAGTGTGTAAAAAACGCCGGCTGGCTTTAGAATGTTTCTTATCTGAGAACTCTTAACAGCACCTTAACAAGAGAAACAATTATGATGGGACTTCTAACTTTTGTTGTAGATTTTTTCGATTCTCCCGGCCATGATACGATCAAGTTCTGTGATAGTATTGCCGGCATCGTGAGTAGTGAGCTTTATATTAACTTTATTATAGACATTGGACCACTCAGGATGATGATTGAGTTCTTCCGCTAAAAATGCTACCTCATTCATAAAAGCAAAAGCCTTGACAAAATTGTCAAATTTTAGTTCTGAATGCAGTGCGTTGTCATATTCTTTCCACATTTGATTTGAGTTTTACGTAAAAGACCAATCATATGATCCAATCTCTTCAAGTGACAATTTTAGTAAATCTATCGTGCCACGAATATCCTTAGTATGCGCCATTTCTATTACCTGGTGTAGATATCTTGTTGGAATAGAAATTCCACCAGAAATTGACCCACCTCTGGAATATCTTTGTATGGCTGCAGTATCGGTTCCTCCAGCTGGCAAGATTTCCATTTGATAATCAATCTCGTTTTTCTTCGCCAGGTCTTGCATAAAGCGAACCATTCTGTAATCACATATAGCTGACCCGTCCAGTACTTTTATGGCTGTACCTTTACCAAGTGAAGTTATTTTCTCGTGTGGTAACGCTGCTGGATAATCACAAGCGAGTGTTACATCAAGGTTTATCCCAAAGTCAGGATTAATTCCAGATGCTGCTGCTGTAGCACCACGAATACCGACTTCTTCCTGAACAGTGAACACACCATAGATATCGTAATCAAGTTTCTTTTTAACCAAGTCTTTAAAAGTTTGAATCAGTATATATACAGAAACGCGGTTGTCTAAAGATTTAGCATTCACACATTGCCCCATGACGCATAATTCTCGCTCACGAGTTATTGGGTCTCCAATATTTATAGACTTTTCGACATCTTCCCTTTTGAGACCAGTATCAATAAAATAATCACCCAAATCGGGCATTTTACGCCGTTCTTCTGGTTTCATTATATGAATAGGTTTGGTCCCCATGACGCCAATAATATCTTCCTTTCCATGAATAATTACCCTTTGCGCCGTTAACGTCTTTGGGTCAAATCCTCCCAAAGGATGAAACCTGACATACCCATCTTCATCAATATGAGTTACAATAAAACTTATTTCGTCCATATGAGCGGCAACAAGAACCTTCTTATCCTTATTTCCTTTTTTAATGGCATGAACGTTGCCCATGGCGTCGATCTTAATTTCATCTACATAAGCCGAAACTTCCTGAATTATTTTTTCTCTAATCCGTTGTTCAAAACCAGGCGCCCCTGGCACCTTGCATATTTCTGCTAATAATTTTACGTCAATACCAAAGTCTTCCATTAATTCAAAATTATGGGTGCCAAATTAAACTTTAAGACTGGGATCAAAAGGTTATTTATAATTTTGTGCGCAAATTCAGTGATTTTAAGTTTATGGAACAAAGAATATGATTATTACGATTTCTGGAGATATAGGGAGTGGGAAAAGCACTACGGGAAAGTTGCTATGTCAAAAACTCAATTACAAATATTTATCAACAGGGGCGATCCAGCGTAAAATTGCCGCGGGGATGGGCTTGACTACTCTTGAATTAAATCACTTGACAGATGAACGTCGGGATATTGATGAAAAAATTGATAGTTATACGAAAGCATTAAGTGACTCAGCTATTGATTATGTTGTAGACTCCAGGCTAGCGTGGCATTTTATTCCGTCCTCTTATAAAGTCTTTCTTTTATGTGACGATACTATTGCTGCGGAAAGAATAAGTAGGGACAATACCAGAAAAAGTGATGAATCTGTAAAAGACGTTGGTCACTTACTTGCAAAAATTAAAGAAAGAAGGTTGAGTGAGAAGAACAGATTTAAGAAGATCTATGGTATTGATTTTGAGGATCAATCGAATTATGATCAAATAATAGATTCTGGATATTTTTTGCCTGACAAAATAGCCGAGCTCATAGTTGACGGTATTCGTTTTTATTACCTTTAAAAAGCACTTCGCTTATCATTAAATAGCCGCTTTATATTTCTTCTTTAATGCAAATAGTTCGTCTCTATATTGAGCAGCAGTAATGAAATCCAGATCCTTTGCAGCCGTCTTCATTTTTGCTTCTGTCTCTGCAATTAGCCTGTCTATTTGATCTTTGGACATATAGTTAATAATTGGATCGGCAGCCAAACTTGGTTCTTCTGGTTCTATGTAAGCACGGGGTTTTTTTCCTCTGATATCTAAAATGGATTTTTGATTAATTATTTCTTCTTTGGTTTTCATTATTGTCGTCGGTGTAATGCCATGTTGCAAATTATACTCTTTTTGTATCGCTCTTCTTCTGTTAGTTTCGTCGATAGTCATTTGCATGCTATTCGTAACCTTATCGGCATAGAAAATCACGAGACCATTCACATTACGCGCAGCTCTTCCGGCAGTCTGAGTCAAGGACCGTGCATTTCTTAGAAATCCCTCCTTGTCTGCGTCTAATATAGCCACCAACGACACTTCGGGCATGTCTAATCCTTCTCTGAGTAAATTCACCCCGACCAAGACATCAAACGCCCCCAACCTCAAATCTCTTATGATTTCTACACGATCAAGTGTGTCTACTTCAGAATGTATATATCTTACTTTAATATTCAATCTGGCGAGATATTTGGTCATTTCTTCCGCCATCCGTTTTGTAAGGGTAGTGACTAAAACGCGCTCATCTGCTTCAATCCGAAGTTGAATTTCTTCTAATAAGTCGTCAATTTGATTAATACTGGGACGCACTTCAATTGGGGGATCCAATAGTCCTGTTGGTCGCACAATTTGTTCGACCACTAACCCTTCTGTTTTCTCAAGTTCATAATCAGCCGGAGTTGCACTAACATAAACAATCTGATTAGTCAGGCTCTCGAATTCTTCAAAATTTAGAGGTCGGTTATCTAAGGCTGATGGCAATCTAAATCCAAAATTGACCAGGCTCAATTTTCTTGCTCTATCTCCACCCCACATCCCGCGTACCTGGGGAAGTGTAACATGGCTTTCATCAACGATAATCAAGAAATCATCCGGGAAATAGTCCAATAAGCAAAAAGGGCGCGTCCCAGGTTTCCTCCCATCAAAAAACCTTGAGTAATTTTCAACTCCATTACAATAACCTAATTCACGCATCATTTCAATGTCAAAATTCACTCTTTCTTTTATCCTCTTTGCTTCAATATATCTGCCTTCTTGTTCAAAGAATTTTTCATGATCGTCTAATTCTCCTTCGATTTGTTTTAATATCTGGTTTAACCGGTCTTTGGGTGCGACATATAAATTTGCCGGAAAAATTGCGGCCTCATCAAGGTTGATAATTTTCTTCCCGCTCGTAAGCTCAATCTTTTCAATAGCCTCTATTTCATCTCCAAAAAAGATCACCCTGAATCCGAAGTCTAAATAAGGTAAGTTAATATCCACAGTATCTCCTCTTACTCTAAAAGTGCCTCTTTTAAAATCATTTTCAGATCTTGAATACAAACTTTCAACTAGTTGATACAGTAATCTGTTTCTAGATATAGTTTCTCCTTTCTGGATACGGATAATAGCACTTTTATAGTCATCCGGGTTACCCATTCCATAAATACAAGAAACAGAAGCCACAATGATAATGTCTCTTCGGCCCGATAAAAGATTAGAACTAGCTCTTAATCTAAGCTTGTCAATTTCTTCGTTTATTGAAAGATCTTTTTCTATATATGTATCACTTGAGGTGATGTATGCTTCTGGTTGGTAATAGTCATAATAGCTGACAAAATATTCGACTGCATTATCGGGAAAGAACTCGGTTAGTTCCGCGTATAGTTGAGCCGTGAGGGTTTTGTTATGTGTAAGGAGAAGAACAGGGCGATTTACCTGCTCGATGACATTGGCCATAGTAAAAGTCTTTCCTGATCCTGTAACCCCCAATAATACCTGCGCTTCTTCTCCTTGTCTTATACCGTTGACCAATTGTTCAATAGCCTGGGGTTGATCTCCTGTTGGTATATAATTAGAAGTTAATTTGAATTTCATAGAACTTTAGTCAAAAACATTTAAAACAAACTCCAAATATCACAAAAAAAGAATGTTTGTTCCCGTAAATCATAGGGTATGAAATTAGACTTCAATATCATTACTTTTGCACCCATGAAGAAAGTGCCACCTCCAATTACTGATTTGCTAAAAGATCGAATTCTGGTTATGGATGGTGCTATGGGCACCATGATACAGCAGTATAATCTTTCAGAACAAGACTATCGGGGTGATCGTTTTAACAACTTTCCGCACGATATAAAGGGTAATAATGAATTATTATCCATTACTAAACCTGAAATAATTATTGAGATACACCAAGCTTTTCTTGATGCTGGATCTGATATCATAGAGACAAATACTTTCAGCGCTAATAAAATATCCCAGGCCGATTATAAGATGGAAGATCTTTGTTATGAACTCAATGTTAAATCTGCACAACTTGCGGTTTCTGTGGCTGAGGAAAATAGCACTCCTGAACATCCAAGATATGTAGCAGGCGCTTTGGGCCCTACTACGAGGACCGCTTCATTATCTCCGGATGTTAATGATCCCGGCTATAGAGCTGTTTCCTTTGATGATCTTGCTTTGGCATATCATGAACAAGCAAGGGGGCTAATGGATGGAGGAGTGCACATTTTGCTCGTAGAGACAGTATTTGATACCCTTAATTGTAAAGCTGCACTTTTTGCAATCGATACTCTTTTTGAAGAAATCGGTTATAAGATTCCTGTGATGATTTCTGGAACAATTACAGACGCAAGTGGACGCACTCTTAGCGGACAGACCGTCGAAGCTTTTTGGATTTCGGTGTCGCATATGGATTTGATGAGCATTGGCCTTAATTGCGCTCTAGGTGCAAAGGAGCTTGCGCCTCATCTTAGAGATCTGGCCAAGATTGCTACCTGTCCTGTGAGTGCTTATCCAAATGCTGGACTACCCAACGAGTTTGGAGAGTATGACCAAACCGGAGAGGAGATGGGTATCTTAATGGGTGATTTTCTAAATGCTGGATATGTCAATATCATAGGAGGGTGTTGTGGTACGACACCAGATCATATCCGTGTTATGGCGAAGATTGCCAAAGGTTTTCGTCCAAGGAAGTATAGTAAAGAAAAGAAGTATAGCCAGTATTCCGGCCTCGAACCCTTAATAGTAAGAGAAAATTTAAATTTTATAAATATAGGCGAGAGAACCAATGTTACAGGATCGCGCAAGTTTGCGCGATTGATAAAAGAAGGGCTATATGAGGATGCATTATCGGTAGCCGTACAACAAGTAGAGGGAGGAGCACAAATCATCGATGTAAATATGGATGAAGGGCTTTTGGATAGCCAGGCTGAGATGAAGACTTTTCTCAACCTTATGATGTCTGAACCTGAAATTGCCAAGTTGCCTGTAATGATTGATTCTTCAAAATTTTCGGTGATTGAGGAAGGCTTAAAATGTGTCCAGGGTAAGTGTATAGTGAATTCAATCTCTATGAAAGAAGGTGTAGAGGAATTCAAAAAACATGCCCGAATAGTTAAAAAATATGGTGCTGCTGCTGTAGTTATGGCATTTGATGAAGAGGGACAGGCAGAAACTGTTAAACGTAAAGTGGAGATTTGTAAGAGAGCCTATGACATCCTTACGAAAGAGGTAGGATTTGATCCTTTAGACATAATATTTGATCCCAATATTTTTGCTATAGCTACAGGTATCGAAGAACATAGAGAATATGGGAAAAACTATTTAGATGCTATCGCGGCTATTAAAAGGGAATGCCCAGGAGCAAAGATTAGTGGTGGTGTCAGCAATGTTTCTTTTTCATTTAGGGGAAATAACAAAGTGCGCGAAGCAATGCATAGTGTCTTTCTTTATCACGCCATTAATAAAGGCATGGATATGGGCATTGTGAATGCTGGGATGATGGAAATCTATGACGAGATTCCTAAAAAGCTTATCGGCCTGATCGAAGATGCCATATTTAACAGAACCGATACAGCTACCGACGACTTAATTGCCTATGCCGAGAATATAAAAGGTGAAGGAAAGTCCAGAGAAGTTGATCTGACATGGAGGGAAAATCATGTAGAAAAACGCATAGAACACGCTTTAGTAAAAGGAATTACCCAATTTATTGATGTAGATGCTGAAGAGGCCAGAATAAAGCTTGATTCCCCTCTAACTGTGATAGAAGGACCCTTGATGGACGGAATGAATGTTGTTGGTGATTTGTTCGGATCAGGAAAAATGTTTCTTCCTCAAGTTGTGAAAAGTGCCAGAGTCATGAAGAAGGCTGTTGCTTATCTAACTCCTTTTATTGAAAAAGAGAAAAAAGGTGTTGTTCAAACAAATGGAAAAATCCTGTTGGCGACTGTAAAAGGAGATGTACACGATATAGGTAAAAACATTGTGGGTGTTGTTCTTGCCTGCAACAATTATGAAATTTTAGATCTTGGTGTGATGGTTCCAGCCACCAAAATATTGGAGACAGCCGAAGCCGAGAATGTCGATATTATCGGGTTAAGTGGTTTAATAACTCCATCCCTGGATGAAATGGTTAATGTCGCGATGATGATGGAAAAAAGGAAGATGAAAATTCCACTCTTAATAGGAGGGGCTACAACATCAAAAACGCACACAGCAGTGAAAATTGAACAGCATTATTCTGGCGCCACAGTTCATGTCCTAGATGCTTCGAGGGGTGTAGCTGTTGCTGGGGCATTACTTGCAAGAGATCCCGACGTGACCAAAAATTATGTTGAAAATATTAGAAATGAATATGAACGCGTTCGAGAACAAAGACAATCTTCTGTTTCTCATAAAGTATATCAATCCATAAAAATAGCACGTGCAAATGCGCTTCAGCTCGATTGGGACAATTATCAGCCTCCTAAACCAAAACTTACTGGGATAAAAGTTTTCGAAAATTACAACCTAAATGACCTGCGTGACTATATAGATTGGTCGCCATTCTTTTCGAGTTGGCAATTAAAGGGCAAATATCCGGCAATATTAGAAGATAAAAAGGTGGGTGCTGCGGCATTAAGTCTATATAATGATGCCCAAAAGATGCTAGATGAAATTATTGAAGAGAATTGGCTTACGGCCCAGGCAGTGTTTGGAATATTTCCAGCTAATTCTGAAAGCGACGATATTATTATTTATGAAGATGATTCGCGTCAAACAGAAATTTGTCGTCTTCATAACCTTAGGCAACAAAGGAAAAAGGCTGATAGATTACCTTATTATTGTCTGTCAGATTTTGTTGCTCCTGTAGAAAAGGGACAAGATTATATTGGAGCATTCGCTGTCACAACGGGAATTGGAATTGAATCCCATGTTAAGAGCTTTGAAGAAAATCATGATGATTATAAAGCTATTTTATTAAAGTCGTTAGCGGATAGATTAGCTGAAGCTATGGCTGAAAGACTGCACATGCTCATCCGTACGAAATATTGGCAATACATCGACAGTGAACCCCTTTCAAAAAGAGATTTGATCGAAGAAAAATATATAGGAATCAGACCAGCGCCAGGATATCCTGCATGTCCTGATCACAGTCAGAAAAATACATTGTGGAAACTCTTAGAAGTTGAGAAAAATACGCAAATATCTTTGACGGAAAGTTTAGCAATGTATCCTGCCTCTTCAGTAAGTGGATTTTATTATAGTCATCCTGATAGTAAATATTTTGGTCTTGGCCAGATTTCAAAAGATCAGGTGGAAGACTATGCAAGTCGAAAAAATATATCTTTGAAGGAAGCGGAGAAAACTTTATTCCCAAGTTTAAATTACAAGGATTAAATGAAACCATCTTCAACGTCCGGTCCTTCAGATGAGGGGTTTGAAGATGAAATCACCTTCAAAGAGCTTATCTTTTCTCTTGCAGGTATTATTACATGGATAAAAGGTCATATCCTTAAATTAAGCATCTTTATCTTCATTGGTTTAAGTGTTTCTCTGTTCTGGGCGTTCAAACAGGCTCCTACATATGTTGCCGAGCTTACATTTATGCTTAATGATGATAACAATCCTCAGGTTTCTGGTTTAAGTGGTCTCTTGGGCCAATTTGGCTTGCCGGTACCAAGTGGAAAATATAATGTCGACAAATTACTGGAGATAGCTAAGTCCCGCAGACTAATGGACTCCACCCTGCTTAGCTCAGCCAATATAAATGGAAGAACAGATTTGTTGGCGAATCACCTCATGGAAGCATTTGATTTGACTTCTAAATGGTCCGAAAGAGATGAACGCTTTAAAGATTTTTTATTCAACAAAAATCGTCCTCGTGAGGATTCTCGATTAGATCAATTTGCGTTGAAGTCTTTAAGTAGTATGATAGCTGGTGCGAGTCAAGATAGATCTAATGCTTTGTTAACCACCGATTATGGAAAGACAGATTATATAATGTCATTAGTTATGAAAAGTCCTTCAGAAGAATTATCTATTTCTTTTGTAAACGAACTTTATAACCAGGTCTCAAAGTTTTATGTAGATAAGGCTGTTGAAAAAAATAAATCTATTTACAATATAATACGCCAAAAAAAGGATTCTATAAGTGCTTTAATAAATTCAACTGCTTATGACATAGCAGACTTAAAGGATAAGGAAAGTGGAACTTTTCGAAATACTAATAAGGTGAAAGTTAAATTGCTTGAAAGTCAACTATTGAGATTGCAAGCAGCATCAGAAGAGATCGTTAAAAACTTTGAAAGGGCTCAATTCGTTCTAGAAACGAACACCCCTTTAATTCAAATATTGGATTGGCCTCTATCCCCTTTGTCTCCACAAAAACCCTCTGTTGTCAAATATGGGCTTTTCGGCGCCTTTTTGGGTGTTTTACTCTTCTTAGTTGTTATATTTTTAGGACAAGTAATAAGGGTTGCACAATACAATTCTTTATAAATAGAAATCTTGTAGGTTTGTAAGCTTTATCATAAACCTTATGGCTGACAGTTTTTCCAAAGAATCACATTTAAGAAGTTTTATTAAGGGTATAACCTGGAGAATAATTGCTTCTGCGGCTATTTTCTTAATCACATGGATAACAACCAAGGAGATAGAGACAGCAGTTACTATTACATCCATCGAGTTTCCGGTAAAGCTTTTTCTTTTCTATTTACATGAGCGAGGCTGGCAATCAGTACCACGTGGATCTATTAGAAAACTTTTCAATTTAAAAAAATAACCTTGTCTGATAATATCCATCCAATTTTTGAACAACTAGTGAGCAGGAAAGAGCGAGAACAATTTCTTAACCAAAAAGCTCATGTCTACTGGTTAACCGGGTTGTCGGGTTCAGGAAAAAGTACGATAGCAAAAGGCGTGGAGAGGGAATTATTTAACAACGGCTTTTTTCCACAGGTAATTGACGGAGATAATGTCAGAACCGGACTTTGTAATAATCTAACTTTTTCACTAAGTGACAGAGAGGAAAACATAAGAAGAGTTGCTGAACTTGCCAAGCTATATTGTAACTCTGGTCTCATAGTTATCTGTTCTTTTATCAGTCCAACCATTAACATTCGTGAGTTAGCCAGGGAAGTCATCGGGAAAGAGGACTTCAGGGAAATTTATATAAATACACCCCTTGCCCTTTGTGAAGAGAGAGATGTAAAAGGCTTATACAAAATGGCAAGGGCAGGAGAAATAAAAGGATTTACCGGAATAGACAGCCCATATGAAGCCCCGATACATCCCGATAAAGAGATATTAACAGCTACACAGACGATAGAAGAAAGTGTCTTCGAAATATATAGTTTTGTAACCTTGGAATCACAAATGAATTAATGGATTATCAAATAAGTCATCTCAAAGAACTTGAAGCTGAATCAATGTACATATTGAGGGAAGTTGCAGCACAATTCGAAAGACCTGTCTTAATGTTTTCAGGAGGCAAAGATTCAATACTAATGGTACACTTGGCGCATAAAGCTTTTTACCCAGCTCGAATCCCATTTCCGTTATTACATGTAGACACAGGCCATAATTTTCCAGAGACTTTAAAATACAGAGATAAACTGGTGGAAAAGTTAGGTGTCAAGTTAATAGTAGCCTCTGTGGAAGAAGCAATCAGTACGGGTCTGGTTACAGAAGAAAGAGGATTTAATGCAAGCCGCAATATGCTCCAAATAGGCGTTTTACTCGATGCCCTTGAACGAGGGAAGTACGATGCTGCATTGGGCGGGGCCAGGCGTGACGAAGAAAAAGCAAGAGCTAAAGAACGGTTTTTCTCACATAGAGATGAATTTGGACAATGGGATCCAAAAAACCAAAGACCAGAACTTTGGAATCTTTTTAATGGCAAAAAAAATATGGGTGAGCATTTTAGAATTTTTCCGATTAGCAACTGGACTGAGCTGGACGTATGGCAATATTTGGCTGAAGAAAAAGTTGATTTGCCGTCCTTATATTTTGCACATGAAAGAAAAGTTTTTGAAAGAGACGGGGCACTGTTAGCTGATTGTGAATATATCATGAAAAAACCAGATGAACTTGTTTTTACCGAGATGGTTAGGTGTCGCACGATTGGAGATATGACATGTACCGGTGTTTGGAGATCCGGAGCTGGTACCATTGAAGATATTATTGAAGAAGTAGCTACTACCAGACTCACAGAACGAGGAGGAAGAACCGATGACAAACGCAGTGAGACTGCGATGGAAGACCGGAAAAAAGAAGGATATTTTTAGACATTGACATTAAAACAACTTATCTGAAGAATCGCACATGAGCCACTTTGCTGAATTACTTAGGTTTACAACTGCCGGAAGTGTTGACGACGGAAAATCCACTCTTATTGGAAGACTGCTTTATGATAGTAAAAGCATATTCCAGGATCAATATGATCAGATTAAAGAGACCTCTGAAAGAAGAGGCGAAGAAGGGGTGAACCTTGCATTATTAACCGATGGATTGAAGTCGGAGAGAGAACAGGGGATAACGATTGATGTAGCATATCGGTATTTCAGCACCCCTCGCCGTAAGTTTATCATTGCCGATACTCCCGGGCATATACAGTATACCCGTAATATGGTAACTGGAGCTTCCTCTGCAAATGTGGCCCTGATCCTTATAGATGCTCGAAATGGTGTCGTAGACCAAACTCGCAGACATGCGATCATTGCATCCTTGCTACAAATACCACATATCGTAGTCTGTATAAATAAAATGGATCTTGTTGATTACGACAGGGATGCCTACGATAAGATTCAATCCTCCTTTGAAAGTTTTGCCGCAAAATTAGATGTAAAGGATGTTCACTTTATTCCAATATCAGCACTTAATGGAGACAATGTTGTAAATCGTTCTGATAAAACACCGTGGTACGAAGGACCTACACTTATGTACTACCTCGAGAATGTACATATTGCTAGCGACCACAATTTTATTGACCAACGTTTCCCGGTCCAGTATGTCATAAGGCCTTACAATGATGAATTTCATGATTTTCGGGGATATGCAGGACGATTGGCAGGTGGTGTCATTAAGGTTGGAGATGAAGTCACATTGTTACCCTCAGGATTTACAACCTCAGTTAAGAATATATATGGTCCGGATGGAGATCTTCAAGAGGCCTTTCCTCCACAATCTATAACCGTACAATTAGAAGAAGATTTTGATCTGAGCAGAGGAGACATGATCGTAAGGGCACACAACCAACCTGAGGTAACTCAAGATATAGATGTTATGATGTGTTGGTTTGATCATTCGAAACCACTACAAAGTCACGGGAAATATACGCTCCAGCATACTACTCAGTCTGTAAGATGTATTATCAAGGAAATTAGATATAAACTGGATATTAACACATTACATAGAATTAAGGATGATCTAGTGATCAATATGAATGATATAGCGAGGGTTTCTTTGCGCACGACTAAGCCACTATTTGTTGATTCGTACAGGCAAAATAGGGTTACAGGAAGCGTCATTCTTGTAGACGAAGCGAATAATAATACCGTGGCTGCAGGTATGATAATTTGAATTTAAAAAGTACTTTGACTGTCATGGATGATTTGCCGATAGTCATTTCTGGTTTTGGGAGATCAGGGACCACATGGCTTTCAGATATTCTTTCAAAAGTTATTGGTGGTTTGAT
>JAJCYJ010000127.1 GCA_029262975.1 Saprospiraceae bacterium | reverse complement strand
TTTGCATACCTAACAAAGCATGTGGCAATTCTGATTCCTCTTCGGCCACTTTTCCAATATCATGTAACAAACCGGCACGTTTCGCCATTTTGATTTGCTTATTAGTAAGACCTAATTCCGCGCCCATAGTACCGCATAATCTGGCGGTCTCAATTGAATGCTTTAGTAAGTTTTGTCCATAGGACGATCTAAATCTCATTCGGCCTACCATTTTTATAAGATATGTGTGGAGGCCATGTATATCAAGGTCAATAACCGTCCGCTCACCGATCTCAACAATTTGTTCATTTAATTGCTTGGTAACTTTTGCGACCACTTCCTCAATCTTGGCAGGATGTATCCGCCCATCAGCTACAAGCCGCTTAAGGGAAAGTCTGCAAATCTCACGTCTAATAGGATCAAAACTTGATATAACAATTGCTTCCGGTGTATCGTCGACAACCAGTTCTGCACCTGTAGCAGCCTCAATCGCCCGAATATTGCGTCCCTCTCTTCCGATTATCTGACCTTTTATATCATCCGATTCCAGATTAAATACGGACACTGTGTTCTCAATGGTATATTCCGCACACATGCGCTGAATCGTCTGAATCACGATCTTTTTTGCTTGCTTATTGGCACTTGCCTGGGCTTCTGCAATTATATCTTTTTCAATTGATAATGCAGCAGTCTGGGCTTTCGCTTTTACAGCTTCTAAAAGCTGTTCTTTGGCTTCACCCTCACTCATCTTGGCAACTGTCTCAAGTTGCTTTATATATTTCTCATTAGCATTGTCCAACTCATCTTTTCGTCTGGTGACTACTTTGAGTTGTTTTTCAAGGTTTTCTTTGATTGCCTTGATTTCAGCTTCCTTGTTTTCTACAGCTTCTACTTCTGCTTCAAAATCACGTCTCTTTTGTCTAAAGTCAGCTTCGAGACTCTTTATCTCAATTTCCCGATCTTTTATCGCAACCAGGTTTTCTGCCTTCTCGCTTTCATATCTCGATTTTAGTTCAGCAAACTTTTCTTTGGCTTCCCTAATTTTTCGTTGCTTGATACTATCATGCTTGCTTTCAGCATTAGATAATAGCCCGTTCGCCTTAGATTTGGCGTCTTCCTCGATACGTTTCGCCGTTAATTTGGCTTCCTGTAAAGTCAGGTCTGCTTTGTTATTGATTTCATCTATTTTTGATTTTTGCATCTTCTTTACGAAGAAGGTCATGATCAAAAACCCAATAACAAGTCCTGCAACCAACCCTACGATTAGTCCGATTCCAATTTCCATAATGTCAATAGTCTTTGTTGAGATCAACCCGCATCTGCTTTTCAGTCTACGGTCACTCGTTATTAAATATTGAAAAAGTATTTAGGAAAGGTGCGGCAACAGAAGTTCTTCCAAGCGATCTATCTTTTCCATACATTGAGTCTCTATCTCTTCTTGATGAGACTGAAATGTATCCATCAGATTTTCAATTAAGGCCATTGATAAACAATCTTGTTTATCTAACTGGACATATTTTAGACGATATTGATTGAGTTGTCTATTTAAACTAATCTCTACTTTTCTTAACTCTTCAGCCTCAGACTCGGTGCATTTTACGGGATATTCTCGTCCCAGCACATTTACATTAACAACATTATGAGTCTTTTTCATTTTCTACATATGCCTCAGGCATTCTTCGATTTCCTCAATGCATCGGTCTAATTCATCTCTCATTGGACCAATATTTATATCGCTTTCGCTTAAATCTCTCTCATTACGCACACTTGGGCTATCTTTCGATGACCCACCTCCACTACTTCTTCTAAATTGATTTAATTCTCTTTGTAAACGGTTATTTTCCTGAGATAATATTTCATTCTCTTCTTTTAGGGATGAAATACGACCTACCACCTC
Organism: Saprospiraceae bacterium; assembly: GCA_029262975.1. Taxonomy (GTDB): domain Bacteria; phylum Bacteroidota; class Bacteroidia; order Chitinophagales; family Saprospiraceae; genus JAJRXG01. The sequence goes on along the minus strand of JAJCYJ010000127.1, from coordinate 23,786 downwards.
CTTAACTGACTTCTCGAGCCCTTCAATTCTGGTCAATAACTGCTTCATATCAAATTGGGTGAAAAGTTAAGCTTTTTTAAGTACCCTTGTATTATTCTAATAACTCTTATCAATTGGATATGTTCAATTTGTTCACTTTATGACTCGTGAACATATACTTACATCTACTAATTTTCTGATCATTAACACCATAAGAAACCAAAATCGTGTTTGTAGTGTCCCAGGCTCAAGAATGAGAATAATTGATAAATAAGGCTTTTTATCCTATAAAGAGGGTAGTAAGATGAAGAAATTATGAACTATCGCAGCTTGGCTCCTACTTCCTGGCTTAAATTGGTGATCACTTTGTTGACTATTTTGTCTATTACTTTATCCTTAAGGTTTTTCTCGGCATCCTCAAATGTCAGGCTTACAGCATAGGATTTAAGACCTTCTCCAAGATTCTTCTTGTCGCGATATATATCAAATAATTGGACTTCTTTTAAAAGTGAACCACTGCTCTTTCTTATGATCGTCTCTACTTTACTATAAACCACTCCTTCTTCTAAAGTCAATGCAAGATCGCGCTTGCTGGATGGAAATTTAGGTATCTCTTTTAATCTGACAACTGCTTTTTTAACCGCACTTAAGATATTTCCCATATTTAATTCTGCATAGAAAACATCCTGACTTAAATCGCCTGCCTTCTTTGATTGTTCTGAAACGGCTCCCAACAGGGCAAGCTCTTTAGGGCCCCTGTGATACTTTAATCCATATGCAAATCTCGCATCTCCTAGTTCGTCGATCTGAAAAGTCTCAATACCCAACCTTCCAAATAAGTTAAGAACGACCTCTTTGATATCGTAGAAGTCCCTTGGTCGGCGCTCCTGACGCCAACTATTATTATATAAATCCCCGGATAATGTGATCGTTAGCCATTCCGTTTCAGCATGTCCATCTTCACTTTGGACATAGCTTCTTCCTTGCTCGAAGAGCGCTAATTCTTTTTGCTGTCGGTTAATATTATACTGTGCAGCCAATAAAGCAGACATCATCATTTCAGGCCTCATGATATCCAAATGAATATTGCTGGTATTATTCACCCTAACCACTACATCTTTATACGCTTCAAATCCATCATAAATAGCTGAAGGTATTAATGACAGTCCCATCATCTCTTTGAACCCCTGGTTGATCAAGACGTCAGACATAATCCTCCTTAATTTGACCCGATCAATCTTTTCAGAAGTTGCTATAGTAGTACGCAACATTGGTGAAACCTCAACCGCATTGAATCCATAAATCCTTAGAATTTCTTCTATTACGTCTATCTCCCTGGTTACATCCGCTTTATTGGTAGGGATGCGAACAGTAAAAGATTTGTCTTCTCCTCTTGCTACTATTTCCATACCCAAAGCATCAAAGATCCTGGCTATTTCGTCACTATTCATTTCAGTACCTAAGATCATATTGACCCGGTCAATTCTGACTAAAATCTCTTTTGGAAAAATTGGATTGGGATAAACATCTACCAATTCTGAGGAAATTGTCGCCCTGGCATATTCGCACATAAGCGAAGCAGCACGATAAAGAGCACTTGTCGTTTGCGCCGGATCCGTACCTTTTTCAAAACATTTGGCAGCATCGGTTCGCAACTGATGTCTTGTGCTGGTTTTCCTCAATTGAAGGGCATTGAAATATGCCGCTTCCAGAAATATATCTGTCGTAGTGTTTGTCACTCCACTATCTATACCTCCAAAGACACCCGCGATACACATTCCTTTGTCATTTCCATCACACACAATAAGGTCTTCACCATGTAAAAGGCGATCCTTTTCGTCTAACGATTTAAATACGGTCCCTTCCTGTAAAGTCTGAACAAGGATTGTTTTATTTGAAATCTTGTCAAAATCATAGGCATGCAATGGTTGTCCATATTCGTGCAATACATAATTAGTGATATCTACAACATTACTGATGGGTCTTACGCCGATAGCCGTTAATCTTCTCTGGATCCAATCCGGTGATGGACCAATCTTTACATTACTCAACGTAATTCCGGAAAATCTCGGACAGCCTTCTTTGTCCCTTATTTCGACTTTGATAGCCTTATCCGCTTGCTCTTCAATCTTTATATCGGCATCAGGAAGATTTAAAGCAATATCTGGATTTTCATGATATCGATAATAGGCTAATAAGTCTTTAGCAACACCTATGTGCGAGGTAGCATCTGATCTATTTGGCGTAAGCCCGATTTCGAAAATAGTATCCTGTTCAACATTATATATTTCAGATACTGGAGATCCGACAGGTGCATCATCATCTAATACGATAATTCCGTCATGCTCTATTCCGATGCCGATCTCGTCTTCGGCACAAATCATTCCTTCAGAAACTTCTCCCCTTATTTTGCCCTTTTTAATCGCAAACGGTTCTCCGGAAGTCGGATAAAGAGTAGTGCCCACTTGAGCTACTACAACTTTTTGTCCCTGAGAAACATTGGGTGCCCCACAGACTATATGAAGTAATTCTGATTGGCCTATGTCTACAGTAGTTACGGACAGTCTATCTGCATTTGGATGTTTGCCACAGGTCTGGACCTGACCCACAACCAGACCTTCCAATCCTCCCGGAATATTCTGCACTTCCTCCATTCCTTCCACTTCCAACCCAAGAGAAGTTAAGATACCTTCCAGCTCTGACGGATCAGAAGGTATGTCGAGATAATCCTTTAACCAATTAAGAGAAATCTTCATAATTCTATTTAGAGCTGCAAATATATAGATAACAATACCGTAATAACCGTAGATAAGCTCGTCAAAATTGAAATCGAAATCCTGCTTGGATAATCGAGAATACCCAAGCATTGGTCGTACATAGTTGCGCTCGCGGTGACTTGCCTGCATTTTAGCGTCATCATTCAACTAAAACATACCTATCATGAAAACTTTTAAATTAGACCATTACATAAGACTTGGACTTTTAATCATTGCGCTAAGTTGCTATATAGGAATCATTTCATTCGGTTTATTATCATAATCCTTCGAGAATTCAATCCGCAATCATACTGTGGAAGACAAACAGCGTCGATCATAAAGAAAGGGTGCTTCTGCTAAGGCAAGGCACCTTTTTATTTTGTTTTTTTTAATATGAGGCTAATTTTAATTTTAGAGCTTGTCTTCACTTTCACATTCAAAACTAAGTTTTGCTTTTCTCATTTAACCTCTTCTATCAACCTTTATAAAATCGAATAAGAACTGCACCCGATCCGGATAAAAACCAATTGCCGGAAATCTTTGAAGGTGTCTACAAGAGGTAGATGAATTTTGCTATTCTGTCGTTCCTGGAGAGCTCATATTTTACCCAATAAATCCAGGGTTTGACGACCCTGGCTGTAATGTGTCGCCCCGCCGGGGCTGTTCAAACATTAGTGAAGTTCTACGACGTTCTACTTCCTATTTGCTGATTTCGGTGCTTCCATTTTGATTGCTTCTAGCATCTTATAAAAGATGTCATTATTCTGATAAATACCCATGAAATATTCAGCACCTGGACCATAGGCAAAAACAGGTATCAGGGCAGCGGAGTGGTTGCTGGTAGAGAAAGTGGGTGTAATTTTGCTATAGTCACCTTGTCCGAAGACCGTTGAGGCAGATAAAGACAGACCCCCGGTTTCATGATCAGCCGTTACAATTACTAGCGTATTCTTGTTCTTTTCAGCAAAGTCAAGAGCCACGCCTATAGTTTTGTCGAAGTCCAGAGTTTCCTGGATAACATATTCGGCGTCATTAGCATGTCCACCCCAATCTATCTGGGACCCTTCTACCATAAGAAAGAACCCATCCTTATCCTGTGATAGATGGTGGATGGCCATTTTTGTAGCTACGGGTAAAAAGTCACCCCTGCCATTCTGTCTTTTAGGCAAAGCGTCGTCCGCAAGTAAATAAGCATATTTCTTATTGATATTAAGTGAATAATAGATCAGCTCATCCACATTGACTTCAAAACCCATATGGATCAAGCTGTCGACATAATTGATACTATCCGAGCGATTTGCAAAGAATTGAAGACCACCCCCAGCGACAAAGTTTACCGGAGCATATACAAACTGGCGCGCGATTTCCTCGTAGAAGGCACGTGATGTGGTATGCGCATAAAACGAAGCCGGCGTAGCGTGCTGGACAGAAGACGTAGCTACCAGACCCGTGCTCCAGCCTGCTGCCGCGACCAGTTCCAGAATCGAAGACACAGGTACCGTATCCTGATCCACGCCTATAGCTCCGTTATAGGTTTTGACTCCAGCAGAAAAGGCTGTTGCACCAGAAGCAGAGTCGGTTACTTTGTGACTGGTCGGCATATTTTGATGTAGACCAATATGCCTGAAGCGTGAGAAATTACTGGGCTTATCCTGATAATAGTAGACTGTTGAAACCTGGGTCAGCCCCATGCCATCACCAATCAATAATATGATATTTTTGGCTTCATTTCTTTCGGATTCCAATCCAATCGTACTTGAAGCTGTACAGCCAGCAAGAGCGATTACCTGGGCAAGTATCCAGGCTACGCCAAAATAGGTTATGGCCGCCATGTAATCGTTTCGGTATTTCTGTGCAGTAAAAAATGACATGTAGGCGAAGATAGAAAATGAAAGTGGTTGGATTGTTCAAAGCCCAATGATAAGAACAGGTAAAAAAGCTTTGACCAAAATTTGACCCTCGTTTTTTGTCACATTCAATTAAGGGCTACCCGCCTCATCTGAAATACTGTTCATGAATGTTAAAAACTTGTAACACAAATTAAAGTTACAATAACTGCCCTTAGGACTCTCTTATATTATAATGCACAAATCAATAATGGGGTAGGAGATAAATTGACATACAGTCTGAAGTTCGAAATTTCAGACTTGAATAGACGCTCTCCTTGTCAGCAATTACGACATCCTACTAAAAGCCAATAACCTCATCTCATTATTCCAAAACGAAGCGTTCAATTTCCGAAAATATGATTCTTAATTGAGGTAGAATTAGTAGAGAAACCTAACAAAAATCCAAATCGAAATCCTGCTTGGATAATCGAGAATACCCTAGTATTAGTCGTACATAATTGTGGAGGCAGTGACTTGCCTGCATTTTAGTGTCATCATTCAACTAAAATGTACTTATCATGAAAACTTATAAATTTGACCATTTCATTAGACTTGGACTTTTAGTTATTGCTCTAAGCTGCTATATAGGAATCATTTCATTTGGTTTATTATCATAATTCTTCGAGAATTTAAACTTCGATTATCACTGCAGAAGACAAACAGCGTCGATCAAAAAGAATGAGTGCTTCATTAAAGCAGGGTACCTTTTTTGTTTTGTGTTTTTATTGCAGTACTTTATATAGTTCGTAAGTCTATCTTCGCTTTTGCGCTTTTAGGTATTACCGATTCATTATCGAAATTACTATTTCAAGTTAAAGTAGAATCTACAATCAGACTGTTTCTATCTGTTACTGGATAAGTGGCATCCAAGAACAAGAGATTTGACATTTTACAATCTAATACATTAGAAGATGCGATTCTTGATCTCTATGAAGGATCTTGCTCAAGATTTGTGAAAGTTGCCGAAATTATAGTAGTTGGCAGGTCTGAATCCAACTAATTCATCGATCAACACTCTGTAACTGAACTCGAGGGTTTTTTGACAGCTATGGAATCAAACGAATTGCTTTATTAAATTTAATAATTATTATTTTCTAATGAAAAAAAAGTAAGAGAAAGCTGCAAGCAACATCTGAACGAAAAACCTTCTCTGGAAAACTCAATTTGTTCTCATACACGTAAAGGATGAATTGGGTGGTTATAGGTAAAGAATAATCAAGGTTTTATATTACAAAATTTTGGAATTCAAATGACTAAGCAAAATTGACGGGCAAGTCTCTTCAGAAGATGGATATTGACATTAGAATATTACACTCATAATATTTATCAAATAGTCATAAATACATCTAAGAAAATACTATTTTACAAGGTGACAAACTATAATATTAACTGTAACTTATTTTAAGGTAATCAGTCCAATTGTCATTTATAATTTATCCCCTTGAAATCGATTGACTTCTCAAATTTAAAAATAAAAAGACAGGTAATCTAAGGGAAATACAAACGAAATATTCAAAATTATTCAATCATTAAATTTATTACAATTATGAAACGATTAGTTTTTACATTACTCGCATTGTGCATAGCATTTGCAGGGTTTGCTCAAACCATGTATTGGACTGCATACAATATGAAAGTTAAAAATGGGGACGATGCAAAAGTGCTAAGTGCCATCGACAACTTCATGAACAGTGAAACTGGAAAAACCATGCCTCCCGCGGCTTTAACATCCAAACTGTTCAGTAACTCTGAACAAGATTTTACGCACCAAGTGATTTTCATTTCTCCTGATAAGACTTCATTTGGAAAAATGTATTCGGGAACGTTACAACAATCGGCAGATTTTCAATTACTTGGTGCTACACTAGACCATAGCACTAGCAATGTAGGATCCTATCTGGGAAAGTCCGTGGATATGTCCGCAGCCTCAAATGGCAATTATAATACGGTCGTGAGTCTTTCGGTAACAGATCCTGCCACCTATATTTCTGAATTTAAAAAGTTCGCGGCAGCAATCAAAGCGCAATGGGGAGGCAAAGTAGGTATTGCACTGCATCGAGTTTTATCTGGGAATGAAGAAGGTGTCACACATATTGCAGTTATAGATGCACCTGATTTTGAAACACTTTTGGACTTTTCAGATCAGGTTTATAGCAGTTCATTTTTTGCATCTTTTAATATGAAAGTCAAGGATATAAGATCACCAGTTTCCAATTTTTCAACAGTAACGTTGAAAAGGTATAATGCGCCAGAATAAGATGAGCGGGACAAGAAGTTGATTCTTGTCCCTTTTTTATTTATATGGTTGTCCAATCATTAGCTACTGATATTAACCAATATTGTAATTTAAAGACAACCGTTCCTGTAGAAGAACCCTGATAGATTTGACAAGGTTCATATGGTGGAGGCAAAGGAGTTGTTGTAAAAGATAAGCAACAGTAAAGGAGCTGAAAATTAAACATATAAAATACGTTTTTTCACTATTAAAAATTTAAACTATGTCAACCATCTTAATTACAGGAACCAGCACTGGATTTGGATATGAAATGTCTCTAGCCTGCGCTCGAGCAGGACACACCGTTATAGCCACGATGCGAAATCCACAAAGATCTCCTCAATTAGGGAACATAGCGTCAAAGGAATATTTGCCAATCACCATTTTACCATTAGATGTGGATTTGGAGGAGTCTGTCACTACCACCTTCAGAAAGGTTTTTGACCAAGTCGATAAGCTTGACGTATTAATTAATAATGCCGGTATCGGTCAATGGTATGCTATAGAGGATGCACCGATGAGCGAATTCAAGAATACAATGGAAACCAATTTCTTTGGAGCATTGCGATGTATTCAAGCCGTTTTGTCACATATGCGGAGTAATCGAAGTGGGCATATCATAAACATTACTTCTATAGCTGGAAGAATTGCCTCTGCTGCCCAAGGTGCCTATTGTGCTTCCAAATTTGCCTTAGAAGCATTGAGCGAGATATTGGCACAAGAAGTTAGACCACACAATATTAAAGTCAACATTGTAGAGCCCGGAATCATACATACCCCTATTATCGATAAATTAGTTGAACCTGATGCTTCCTCAGCCTATCCACATGCTAATCGCTTGATGCGATTATTTGAGGAAACAAAAAAGAATCCAGTCTCACCAGTAATAGTTGCAGAAAAAGTATTGGAGATTATCAATACAGATATTTATCAGTTAAGGCATACCGTTGGTCCAGATGCGGAACCATTTCTCCAATGGCGGAACTCGCTTACCGATGAACAATTTATAGATTATGGTGGGTTGTCCGATGAAGAATGGGCAAGATATGTCCATGAGACTTTTGGATTAGAAGTTTAACAGTAATTCCGAGGAAGGCGATATGTCCAAAGCATCTCTCTTCTTCATTCTAAACCAAAAAAAAATGACCTGCTTTAACTGTCAATATAATGATCCAATAGATCCCATATATTGTAATAATTACGGCTAGGCTTATATTTCTTTCCTATAAATTCATGGTCTGACGACCCTGGCTGTAATGTGTCGCCCTGTCGGGCTGATCAAACAATAAATTCTCAATTATATCCATTGTAATTAGTTGTGTAGGGATAATATATCGTGGCCAGGGTCGCCAGAACCTGACACAAGGTGAAAAGCGAGGTATTTAAAAGATGTTGGCGGCGTTTTTCGCTTCTGGCAAATGTGGTGACAACTCGAAAAACGAAATTTTGAAATGCAGTCAATGAGAAACCCAAACGATATTACTATATAGACCTGAATTCTTAGATTTCATACATCGTTATCTAAATTTGGTTTTATAGTGGAATATGTAGTAGGTCAATAAGATGATAAAAACTAATTCATTAGGGTGTTTTAGTTAATCATGAATGCCCGCAATTAAATTTTGATTATCATTAGTATGCCATTATAAATTTGGAATCATGCTAAAACTCTACTCCACAAAAGAATCATATTACTGTTTGTCGTATCTTCGCACTTCGAATTAGGGTCAATATTCTAAATACAACTGATTAATTTCTTCATATTGTCTTCACCTGAGATGAAGAAAATTGACCGAAACGAGCAAAAAGCATATGTGTTATACCAAGGATAGTAGACCTTTCCAAAAATTGAAAAATAAGTCCAGAGATTACGTAATCAACTTTGATTGCGATTATTCATCCTCTTGTCCACCAGAGACTTTCCTTACAGATTAATCCGACTTCCTGGTTGAGGAAGCTCTAGAATTTACGCTGTTAAGTTCAATCATTCAGCTGAAAAAATAGAGCTATTCTTTTCTCTCATCGCATGTCTTGGCTTATACGCTTACTTAAGAATATGGAAGGGGAAATTGGAATATCAATTAATTAGAACTACAAAAAACAATTATAAAATTAGCTCATGAAAGTATTAATGATAGGCGCGGGAAACATGGGACTCATCTTTGCTGAGGGAATGTTAAGTTCACCCCATATCAAGAAAAAGCACTTATTTGTATATGATAAAAATGATGCACTTAGAGCACAACTTAAGAAAGATGAACGCTTTATGGTATTCGATACTTTAGAACCAGCTCTACAGATTGCACATGTCATTTTTATTGCCGTCAAACCGCATCACAGCGAGTCTCTCTTTTCAGATATGCGTCCACACCTCAATGATCAACAAATTATTGTTTCTCTAATGGCCGGAGTGACACTACGGTCTATTATAGAGATTACTGGTATAACTAAAGTCGTACGCGCTATGCCTAATTTGCCCGCTAAAGTAAGTAAGGGAGTTACTGCATTTACAGAAACAGCGGCTGTCTCAAAAATCGAACAAATGGCGATCAGGAACTTGCTTGACTCTACGGGTATTGCAATTCATGTTGAGAATGAGACCTTTATCAACAAATCAACAGGAATATCTGGAAGTGGACCTGCTTATGTATTTTACTTTATGCAGTCCATGATGGAGGCTTCTTTAAAAATGGGTTTTTCAAAGATTGATTCTAAAATTCTAGTGAGTAACACTTTCGAAGGAGCAGTAGAATTATTTAAAAATTCAGATATGGCGCCATCGGGATGGATTGATAAAGTAGCTTCCAAAGGAGGTACTACAGAAGCTGCTATAGAATCAATGCAAGATAACAATGTAAGTACGCTCATAAAAAATGCAGCATATGCAGCTTTTGAACGAGCTGTAGAGTTAGGTCTGGAAAATGCATCATAACAATGAGAGATTTTAAAAAGAGTGTAGCACTAAAATTTAGATCTAATGTCTTAGCTTCCTTTTTCAAGGTTACAATTTGTTAATATACTCTGCCCCAATAGAAATGCATTTAGTCCAATTATAATTTCCATAGAAAACATTTAGCCATCTTGATTGATCTCAGCAATCGTCAGCAATGGTGCCGCTTCGATATCGCTGACGTCCATTAACCCTATGAGAAGGTCAATATGAGCATCAAGTTGATTGATTTGGTTGCTTGAGAGGTTCTTGAGTCTCCGGCTCAGTTTTTCCTGAAGTGTAATGGGTGAATCTTTTAACATTTCTGCGCCTTTTGCCGTCAGACTAATAAAAGAAACTCTTTTATCGTTTGGTTTTGGTAGGCGAGCCACCAATGATTTATGCTCCAATCGATTAATAATGCCGGAAACAGTACTGGCATTCAAATTTATATAAACCTTAATATCTCTAGCTGAGGCCTTATAATCCAGCTGTTCGGAAAGGTATTGAAGTACTAAAAGCTGAGGGATACTAATTCCATATTGTTTTTCAATCCGCTTACTCTCAAGGTTAATTGACCTGATAATCTTTCGAAGTTTTATGATGATCTCGAGGTACTTCATAGAGCGTTTATTGCACGTTGATGGCTTAGAAGTAAAGGTAAGATAAGTATTAGGTGCTCCCAACATCCATATTTTTTTATTTTAGTTTCTATAGGAACTATTATTGGATGTATGCGTTGTAATGTATAGTTGATGAGTAACAGAGAATATTCTTCTATTAATCATTTTCTCCTCCGTCCCAGGAAGTACTTCAAAAGCATGAAAATTATAACCGCACAAAGACATACACAGACTGAGTATCGATATTCCACAAAAATGGGTCGACTCATGACAAGGGTTACCTACATTAAAAAGTACCTGATAGGCTTTCCCATCAAAACACTACACATGTATCGAGAAACCTATTATGGACAAATAAAGGATTGCAATGATTGCAATGTCTCCATATAATTAAAAATTTAAAATAGTACGATATGATTTGTAACACGGCTATAAAAATCATTTCCTCCAGCTGCGGTAAAACCCCATTCAGATATGAGGATTATTTCAGTAGGTTGGAAAAGAAAATACTTCCAATATCAAAAAGTCTTTAGAAAAGGGTCGTTCTCCGTACTGACTCTTGAAATAATAAATTAACTAATCCGTATAAAAATTTCAATATGCAAATTTCAATAAGAATTACATCAGCCAATACTAAATGGACATGCTTTCGATACTTATCTTCTAATGCAAAATCACGAATACCTACAAGTCAATTGTTAGAACTAATTGAAGATGGAAAAATCAAGGCTGTTAATCCACATATGATCAACGAGGTAAATGAGGCATAATATCATTTATATTGTTTAAGATCAAAATATAAATTTCCCCTGTTCATCGTCGCGCCATTTGACTACATTCTATAGATTTATTCCTGCCTGACAATAACGATAATGAAATGTAAGATTAGTGGCGTATCACAAAAGGAAGGATGTATTTAAGGTTTTACACTCATTTCTGTGAGTAGACCAAAATCACTTTAGCTCTTAACATGCATTCATTTTTTTCAATCTCACTATAAATGAAGGACGACAGGAATTTATGTTTTGATAAATGACCTTGGAGTATAAAATTTGTACCCGTTGTTGTTCCATTGTCTAAAGCTTGTAACTTCAGACTTATATTTACATTTCTCCTTATCAGGTTTGACTACTTCCTGGCAGAGAACATACTCCTCCAAGGAATGTGGCTTACCACCAACCTTTGATCCTACCCATACTTTTCCGATATATTTCTCAAAGACAACTTTTATCCTTCAACAAAACAATAGATGTGAGCATTCGTGAGTATTCGCCTTTTTCGTGTTGTTGCAATTCTAACTTCGCCGTTCACAGATCACTTTCAGCATTGCACTTGTGACATTGGAATATGCATAGGCGAGTACAACATAAACCCAAATCGAAATCCTACTTGGATAATCGAGATTAAACAAATATCGGTCGTACATAGTTGTAACGGAAGTGAGTTGCCTGCATTTTAGCGTCATCAATCATTCAAAATATACCTGTTATGAAAACATTTAAAATTGTTCATTACATAAGACTTGGACTATTATTCATGGTTCTAAGCTGCTACCTAGGAATCAGTTCGTTCAGTTTATTATCATAATAGTCCGATAATTCAATCCGCAATTATACTGTGGAAATCAAATAAGATCGATTAAAAAAGAATGGCTGCTTCTGCTAAGACAGGGCACCCTTTTTTGTATTGTATTTTTACTACACGGCTATATGTGCCTCGCGAGTTAGTCTTAAATTTAATGTGTTGTGCGCGAGGTTTGCAAAGGCAACTAGTTTAGTTAATAATTTTATCTTGAATAAAGTGTTTGTGTTAGAGGAAAGGAAGATTTTTTGTGAAAGACCAAGCCAATAAGGTTCTAGTATTTTACACTTAAAAATATAGCGTTGAAATTGACTTTAAATTGAACGAGAAAAAGATCCATGAGTCATTATTACAATTAAAAATTATGCAGAAATTCATATTACTAGCTTTCGTGCTCTCACTATTTATTATTGCATGTGATAATGATGGAGACGACCGATACTTTATTAATCCCGATTTGGAGGCGGGTTGTTTAGGACTTCAATACCCTGATATGTCCCAGTCGGAATTTGTTGTGCCATGGGAGATTGGAAAGTCGTATGAGATTACTGGTAACTGTAACACACATGGAGGTGCACTAGGTATTCAGAACTATGCTTACGACATTGATATGCCTATCGGCACTTCAATAGTCGCTTCCAGATCTGGAATTGTAATTGGTGTTGAAGAAGGATTTTCAGATTTTAATGGAAGTGTTAATCAGTTAAATTATGTTTTCATTCAACATGAGGATAAGACCATAGCTAGATATTATCACCTTACAACCGATGGAGCCTTGGTTGGCATCAATGATGAAGTTGTTCAAGGCCAACCAATTGCATTAAGTGGAGGTTCTGGAAATCCAGGGTATGCTCATTTACATTTTGACCTGGTTTCCGAAGTATGCATCGATAGAATCATATTGGGTGGTAATTATGATATTCAAATAAGTTGTCAAACCATAGCAATTGTATTTTCTAATACAAGGACACAAGATCGTGGACTTGAAATCGGTGAATTTTATGAAGCCCTACCTTATTAAGCCATTTGAGATCTGAAATCCTCCTCCCTTTTTACTCTTATTATAATCGTCTCAAAACCGAAGGGGTTTTGTTGCATTAAGGATCATGAATTTTGAAGATATGGCGATATATCTTTATAGTTAACAAACCAGGTGAATTATCATTTGATCTATGACGAACTCTATATCGAAAAACGTTCGTTAAATGATAATGACATCAATATTATATATCTATAAACAAGAAAATCAAAGCTCACAATTTTATTAATTGTATGCATTGCACAACTCGTAAGGGCAATAAACTCATTGAAGGAATATAAAATAAGACCAGAATGATTTCAGCTCGAATATCAAGAATTAAAAATTGAAACACCTGACAATTATCTGCTCAACACTTGGGTTATGGAGCCAAGAAGTTACTTGACTGCATTTTACCGCCATCATTCAACAAATATGTACCTGTCACGAAAACATATAAACTTTGCCACTACATGAGACATGAACTTTCAGTCATTACTCTATGCGGCTATATAGGAATCTCTTCATTCGGTTTAGTAACATAATAGTTGGATAATTTAATCCGCATTTATAACTGTGGAGGACAAACAACATCGATCAAAAAGAAAGGGTGCTTCTGCTATGGCAGAGCGCCTTTTTTAATTTGTGTTTTTAGGCAGGGCTCTATGAAACTCGCGAGTAGGTCTTCACTTTCTTACTTTTAGACAATTTGTGACAGCATTGGAAAAGCACTTACCATTTCCTATAATTTGATCTGTACATTATGAATTAAAATATTGAGTTTAAGAAACCGAAGGATTTGCATAAGCCTGGTCTATATTCAAAATAACATTCTTATACGGGTTGGTATTCCTACTTTGGAGGTATGACAATTATTTATGTGATGTAACTCATAAAAATGACTAAGCCCCTTTTACCATTTATTTCACTAATATGAAAAACGTCACCTCAATTCTTTTCCTATTTTGTGTATGTGTATTATCAGGCCAGGATAATGTCACAAAGTCGACTCCTAAAACAAATTCAAATACTTCTTTAAAAAGCATCAATGCAACCTATTTCTCCGTGGGTTACAGTTCAGATTATGATCTTGCTACAAAATGGACTTTAGGTTGGTCTATAAATCTTGGGCCAGACTTTGGTTTTTTCTTTCCTTTTGAACAGAGATTTAAAGAAGATGTAAGAAAAGGTCTGAGTCCGTTTCTTAGGGCAGATGTAAATTTAAAATATAAATTTACCCAGTATGTTAAGATTGAATTTGGGATAGCATATTCGCCATTCACTATTTTCGACGTCCCCTTTTTAGATGGCCTAGCTGACGGCAACTTTAAAGGTGGGTACCTTCAACCCTGGTTTGGTAAAAATGTGCAAATAGGATGGCGCTTGTCGTTTGGGCAATCACATATCAATGGCGGTGATTATGGCCCATATGATTCTTTTGGTCTTTATACCTCGACGCTTATATTTAGAGTATTACTCAACCAAAAAAGGCGATTAGAACAACAACACTAGTCATATCTCAATGTCATAGACTAAATTAATATCCTCCTTTTTGCATTCAATTTTAGCTCCCATATCTAACAAGAAAGGCATTTCAAAAATGCGAATCGAAAAGCTACTTGGATAATCGAGAATTCCCAAGCATTGGTCGTACATAGTTGCCAAAGAAGTGACTTGCCTGCATTTTTGAGTCATCAATCAACTAATACCAATTTGGATATAAGTTGGCGGCATGGTAAATGCGAATATAAATTGTTAAGATCGAGAAGAAAAACAGAGACATAGCCTGAGCTATGGCGAGCCTGTCTGCCCATGAAATCCCAGTCGAGCAGGCAGGTATTTTCTACGATGAGATTGACGATTTAGGTTGCATTTTCGGCGCCATTTTATAATCAATTTGGTATACAACATACCTTTCATGAAGACTTTTAAATTGGATCATTACATAAGACTTGGACTTTTAGTCATTGCTCTAAGCAGCTATATAGGAATCATATCATTCGGTTTAGTATCATAATAGTTCGATAATTTATTCTGCATTCATACTGTGGAAGACAAACAACATTGATCAAAAAGAAAGGGTGCATCTGCTAAGGCAGGGCACCTTTTTTGTTTGTGTTCATTAATGAAGGGCTTTCTGTGCTTCTGAGTTTGTCTTAAATTTGATGTATTCAGTGCCAGAACTGTCAGAACAACTAAAGTAGCTAATAATTTAATCTTGAATGAAAGTATTGAGTTAAAGGAAAGGAAGAAGTCGGATTAACTGATAATTTAATTCATCTCTTCCAATTATTGAGAAATGATCAAAGCATATCATAAATTGTCAAGGGAAGAAAACGGTTTTAATAGAGAAGATAAATACCCGTTGCACTTTACCCTAATTACATCCTTAAACACGACTTAAAACTCAGATGAAAAGAGTCTTTGGATCTATTGATAAGACTTGATATTGAAAGTAATAAGAGCAAATTTGTATATTATCATTTTTGCAAGCGCAATAATAATATTTACGGGTCGCAGTAATGAAAATGCTTTGGATGACTTTTGGGATCATCAGACAACCGCTGGCCTGAAGAATTATCTTTTAGAGCAAAAGAATTTGTAGTCTGAGGCAGACACTTCACTGGCCAACGGGCTTAGCCCAACACTCGGATTATATTCATCATTATTTACAACAATTGATAATGTGACAATTGTATCATCCTTACAAGCACCTGTTAAATTTACTTCTGTCGAAATCAATCCTCTTGCAAAAACTCTTTAACCTAATCTTGCTATGCCACTGGCAACTCAAATCAATATGGTCTTACTTGCTACTTCCCATAAGATTAAGAGTCCAATCAGATTTTTCACGATTTCTCGTCCTATCACAACAGATAATAAAAAATGCAATTACAGATTCTGACTCAGCGAATCTAATCGGGATTATGTTCATACTTCGATATGGGATAAGTACTGGGGCAATACCGCTTTTGGCTTACCTTTTACCTAAAGAGTATATTTACCATTCCCAATTTTCTTCAAAAACACCTTCAGTGAAGTACTGATTTAAAGATTTAATCATACCAGAGAATAGGGCTTAGCGGTGTTGCTTTTCTTATAGCCCCGCTAATTCGCAGACCTCTAATAGCGACACTTTTGGGACTACAGTGGGAATTTGCTAACTAGTGTCAATCCTCAAAATCGAGTATTACGATTTGACTTTATTTGATCTAAATATCCCATTGATTTTATTTGCTATCAGTAAATATTAAATGATTTTTTTGAAATCTATTTTACATTCATAATTACTCACCGACTACAATAAAACACTTTCCCTCATAAAATTTCAATCTTAAATGGTATGTCCAATTGTTTCAGCACAAGGTAAAATGCACAATTCAGCACAATTACAACTTTTGTTTACTAGGCAATATATTGATGCAGGCTTCACTATTAGAAATTATTTATCAGATTTATCGACATGCTTATATACTATAATATCGTCTTGGTTTTATTTATTCTTAGATAACAAATTTCTTATAATGCTCGAAGATGAATAAGCATATTTGCCGAAGAAAATGAGCGTTGGAACTGCCAACAATACATCTACTATTATCACAAAGATATCCGCAGCCAGTAGATCTACGAGGATTCTCATACCAAAAAAGGCTATTAAAAGCAACCCTAACATTAAGATGTAAGTAACTCCTACAAGTTTCGAAAATTCGGAACTATTTTGCCAATAGAATGAGCCTTCACGAGTAAAACTCAGTTGATGCTGCTGAATTCCAATCCCTTCTCTTATCTCTTCTTCTAAATGAGCCAAATAGGAATAATTTCTTGTAATGTTTATTGTCCGGTGATATAGTTGCACCGTCAAATAAAGCACAATCATAAGAAGTATACTTTGAATAAGTCCATATGGAAAACTTGTCCGAAGCTCTCCAATACGCCCTGCATCTTCAATATTCAGCAGTCCAGCGATTAAATCAACGAGCAAGGGCTCAGCTTGGTCTACTTTAAAGGTGATAAGTGTTCCAAGACCAACAACGAATAATAACAACAGGAAGGTCATATTTCGTGCATCCCATAATTTAAGAGTAAGTTCAAAGGTCTTCTGATAATGTTCTGCAATCAGCTCTGTACCATCTTTCATTTTATTCTTTTTATTTGAAATACCTTTTATAATGATAATTGAAAAGTTCGTGGTTTCAAATAAATTTAAACACAATCTGCATCAGGTTGCTGGAAGACTTTATTCTTCTTCTGAATATAATATGAGTTTATTTTTGTAATTGTCAAAATTGAAACAATTATTCTGCATTTGAGGGTCGAGGGAATTTCATTGATTGATTTCTGTTTATGTATGAACTAAATTGCCCATTACACTATAGCATTCACTTATTTTATCAATTGCATTCTTATATTTTTCTTTCGTATGAGTATAATTGAAAATTGAATTCACTATCTTTTCTTTTGAATTACTGTAATGAGCACACTTTTTATAAGCCACAGTAGCAACGATGAATCGATTGCCAAAGAAGTAAAACAACAATTGGCCAAGCAAAACCATTTCTCTGTTTTTCTGGATTTTGATGCTGAAAAAGGAATAACTGCAGGACAAAATTGGGAACAGACTCTTTATCGCAAATTGCGTGCATGTGAGGCAGTAATAGTAATTTGTACTTATTCCTTTCTATCTTCGAAATGGTGTTTTGCTGAAGTAGCACTAGCAAGAATGGAGAGTAAACGAATATTCACTTTGCTCTTTGATTCAGAAATCAAGAATTCTGAATTGCCCTCTATAATGTTAGATCGTCAGATCATTGACATGACTGGCAGAAGAGATCTGGGATATGAAAAGTTGTGGAAGGGATAAAAAGAGGAACAACTTCTTTCTTTAAATAGCGAATGGGATCCAAGCAAACCTCCCTATCTGGGACTTGCCTCGTACCAAGAAAAAGATGCACCTGTATATTTTGGAAGAAATGCGGAGGCAAGAGCAGGCGTTGAATTACTTTCTCGAGGTGCTCCCAATTTAATTATGGTTCTTGGAGCGTCAGGTAGCGGAAAGTCATCCTTGGTAATGGCAGGCATTTTACCAAAACTTAGAAAATTTCCAGATCATTGGATAATATTAGATCCATTCAGGCCAGGCAGAGATCCATTTGGAGAACTAGCAATTTCAATTGAGAATGCCTATCATGAAATAAAGGATAATAAAGTATCAGAAAACTTTACTAGCACAATCATCAAAGAAAAGTTGATTGCCGATGCGCTGAAAGCAGTAAATGAAAACAACAAAAATAACTCTTACGATTTATTTCAACCGGAGAGTTCGGAATCTACACTTAATAATATTGTTAGTGAACTAAGGCTACTTTCTAAAAATCAAAGGCATTCGAAAGTACTAATAGTAATAGACCAATTTGAGGAATTAATTGGACACAAAAGAACATACAAAAGTCACGATCTTTTCCTGAACTTATTAAATAAGAGCTTGTCTGAAGAAGAAAGCCCATGTATGGTACTCGCATCGATGCGATCTGACTTTATGGGATCATTTCAACAAACTATCACGTTGCGAAATATTGAATTCGAAAGTATTTCGCTTAGACCAATGAAAATCGAAAGCCTACGTGAAATCATAGAACGACCAGCCAAAATGAGTGCAATAATTCTTGAAAAGGGTCTATCTGATAGACTCATTCGAGATACGGAAACTTCCGATGCACTTCCGCTTCTTGCCTTCACATTAAGGAAATTATGGAATGACTATCGAGAAGATGGAGTCCTTCAAATAAGGGAATATGATGATTTAGGAGGACTACAAGGTGCCATAACGAAGGAGGCAGATATAGTTCTCGATATCGCAAGAAAAAGAGGAAAAGAAGATGCCTTACGACTCGCATTCCTTAAAATGGCTCGAATAGGAGAGGATGGAATGTATTCTCGCCAACCGGCGTCTATGGAAGATCCACAACTACACGAAGTTTCTGATATATTGGAAAAATTCAAAGAACGACGCCTTATATTTTCATATGCAGAGGGTAGCAGCACTATTGTGGAAGTCGCTCATGAATCAATGTTTCGTTCTTGGGAGCCCTTAAAAAGATGGCTTGATGATGACAGATCTGAATTAGTCTTAAGGCAACAATTAAGTCGAGATTCTAAAGCTTGGCTCACAGAAGGAAAGGCTACAGATCGACTGTGGACAGGTGCAAGACTTGAGCGAGCAAAGGAATTGAGTGAGTCTACGTATTTAAAAAAAAACGAAAGTGATTTTGTACATTCCGGCATAAAGAGAAAAAGGAGACAACAACGTCGGCGAAGGATAATAGCCTCCAGTATTATTGTAATCTTGTCGCTGTTATCTCTTTTTCTTGTTATTACTTTAACCAGCTTACAAAAAGCAAATAATGGTACTGCAAATTTTCTCCTTGGATCAATCGATAAGAATATCCTTGATTTGGATTATCATTCGGCGTTAGAAAATGCAATTGCACTTGTAACTTTGGGAGCAAAAAGCAATGAAACCGCACGATGCATTCAGGAAATTGCGTATTTCTATACTGAGAGCAATCAACTTAAAAAAGCAGACTCTTCATTACAAGTCTTGAAGATCTTTACTCAGGATCTGCAATATGCATCGTTGAGGAAAGCAGTTAAAAAAGTGAACCCAACTTATTTTGATGTCTTAGAAATTCGTTATTACCCTGAAATGGTCCTGGTAGCCGGAGGAGATTATAAAATGGGGAGGGAAAAATATGACAACGAAGAGGAAGCAGATGGGCTGCCAATTCACGATGTAAAAGTTGATTCATTTTACATGTCAACAATGGAAACAACGGCTTGGCAATTCAATTTGTTCGTTAAAGCGAATAGAAGAGATATACTCATTTGGGGAGGGATAGGAAATGAACCAGTAAATAACGTGAGTTGGTATGACGCGTTATTTTATTTGAATTGGTTAAGCAAAAAGATGGAGTTGCAGTTGGTTTACGATCTTGACATGAACATTACAGATCCAAACACTTTAGATTCTTTGAATGTGGACTGGCAAAAAATACCAAACTGGAATGCTCTTGGTTATAGACTTCCTACGGAGGCGGAATGGGAATATGCTGCTCGAGGTGGATTACGTTGGGAAGATCAATTCATTTATTCTGGTGGTAATAATCTTGACATTCTGGGCTGGTATCATGAAAATTCTGAAAACAAAACACACCCCGCAGGATCCAAAATCGCAAATCAACTTGGTTTATATGATATGAGTGGAGGATTATGGGAGTGGTGTTGGGACTGGTATGGAGGAAATTATTATGAGGATTCTCCCATAGATTTGCCCAAAGGGCCACAAACAGGTGAATTCCGGATTTTAAGAGGGGGATCATGGTACTCAAATGACTATTATTGTCAGAGTAAATTTCGCAGTGGAAATGTACCAGCTCTTAGGTATTTCTATAATGGCTTTAGGTGTGCCAAGTCACTTTAAATTTGTCAAACCCACATGTCGGAAGATTTTCTAATAAAGAAATATTGAAACAACATTTTGCATAAGATCCCTTTACACTAATATAGTTTATTTAGGGTTAAGCTGGATGAGACATTTTGTACTTACACGTGCTTCCTTAAAAATGCAAACCTTTACTATTTTCTATCCAAGATTAAAAATCGTATTTACACCTTTCGGAAAAAAATATAACTCTAAACTTAAGAAAGGGGTTGCCATAAATTTAAGAATACAAAATAGAATTTACAGTTTCTTATCAAATTGGACAGAATATCAATGTGCTTCTGAGATATCTAATGGACCATTTCCTAATAGTTTCTAAGTAAATACGATAACACACCTCATCTAAGTCCCAGCCATCTCCTTCAACGCCCTAACAAATACGTCCAATTCCTCCAGACTCGTATAAATATTAGGCGTAATCCTGCACCCTACAACGGGTGGTTCATTTATAGCAACCGTCCAAATGTCGTATTCTTCCATAAGCCTCTGAGCGAGTTCGGGAGATGGAAGATTTTTAATGCCGACGTTAGCAATACCGCAGGATTTCCATTCTTCTTTGGGTGTGTTGACGATAATGCTCGGGTGGCTCCTCACCTGATCCGTCCAGTATCTTTGAATATATCTCAAGCGAGCCTCCTTTCTTTCTGGCCCAATTCTATATAAATAATCCAATGCATCATTTACAGCCAGATCTGTATGGACAGGATGCGTCCCGGTATGATTCAGGTTCTTGACATCTCCGTCTTCAGTGTTCCATTCCGCAAAAGTTGGCCATATTTTGGCTGCCTTTCCTTTCTTCACATATAGCAATCCTGATCCCAGCGGAACACTTAACCATTTGTGCAAACTTGAGCCATAATAATCACAATCCAAATCTTTGATGTCAAAATGAATGTGCCCCACAGCGTGCGCACCATCAACCATCACATCTACACCTCTGGCATGTGCCATAACACAAATCTTCCGTACCGGTAAAATATGCCCGGTAATATTTATCATATGACAGACCATCAGTAGTCGTGTCTTATCTGTTATAGCTGACTCATACAATTGGACAATTTCATCATCGGATTTAGGGTGGTTCGGTACAGAGATAATGCGACTCTTTATGCCATGTCTTCGTTCTTGCAATTCAAACATGATCCGCATAGCGCCATAATCCTGCTGGGCATAAACCGCTTCATCACCTTCCTTCCAGTGATAGCCTCCGATAATTGTGTCTAGAGATTCCGTAGTATTCCTTGTGATGACGACTTCATCCTTATCTGCTCCTATCAATTTGGCCAATCGGCCCGCTGCCTTGTTTTTATTATCCCATTGGACCGTCCGCATATAATAGGACCCCTGGTAATTGACGTATCGAGCGTGATCAATATATTTTTCGAGTGTCTCCTGAGGGATAAAGCAGTAGTAACCATTCTCCAGATTTATATAATCAGGTTTTAGTCGGTAACCACTGCGCACAATAGACCAATATTCTTCATTTTCTGCAACTTGTTGTGGAGATTGACCATCCAACAAGAGTGTCCATTTATCCAGGAGATCGTAAAATGAAGGAGCCAGAGTGAGACCTGCAGCGGATTTGAGAAATGAGCGCTTGTTCATCATAACAATTCATAGTAGGTGCCCTGACAATATACTGAAACTAATGCATTATATTGATGTCAATAATCACCAATTAAGTATTACCCGAATAAATTGATATTAACATGAAGCGACTATTACTCTTATCGATGATAATTACGCTGTTCTACCCTTTTGAAATGGTTGGACAAAGAACCCAAAAACCAGTTCTGCATGCTAAAAAATGGATGGCCATCACAGGGAAACCGCTTGGTGCCACTGCCGGGGCTATGATCTTTGCCCAGGGTGGAAATGCAGTTGATGCTTCCTGTGCCATGCTGGCAGCCACCGCAACAATGTGGGATGTGTTGAGCTGGGGTGGTGAAACACAAGCACTGATCTATAATCCAAACACACAAAAAGTCATCGGAATCAATGCCCTTGGTGTTGCTCCGACTGGTGCTACCCCGGACTTTTTCCTGGATCAGGATATGAAGTACCCTCCGGCATTTGGGCCCCTTGCAGCAGTTACACCTGGCACACCAGGAGGTCTTATGACGATGCTTGCAGAATATGGCACAATGTCCCTTGCCCAGGTGTTGGCTCCTGCTTTAGACATGGCAGAAGGATATCCAATAGAAGCTCAAACCGCTAATGCGATTGAAAGTAATAAGGACAGAATCAAGGAATGGCCTTACTCCAAAGAAGTCTATCTGACGCATCAGGGAGAAGACCGCGAAGCGCCTCATCCAGGAGAAATATTTGTACAAAAAGATCTTTATGAAACACTGAGCAAATTAGTGCTCGCCGAACAAAAAGCATTGGTCGAAGGCAAAACCAGAAAAGAGGCCATATATGCTGCGTACGACAGATTCTATAGAGGAGATATAGCCGAAGAATTGGTACGGGGAACACAAGAACAAGGAGGATTGATAACCATGGAAGATCTTGATAAATGGCAAGTGTATGTAGAAGAGCCGGAGATGGTAAACTATAAGGGAATCGATGTCTATAAACTTACTTCATGGGTTCAAAGTCCGGTAATGCTCCAGGCCTTGAATATGATAGAGCTTCTAGACTTGTCTGGCATGGAATATAACACTGCACGGTACCTGCATATGTTATACCAGGTGATAAACCTGAGTTTTGCAGACAGAGATTTCTATTATGGTGATCCCTATTTTGATCCCAAAGAACCTATGAAAGGGCTGTTATCAGAAGAATATGCGAAATCCCGACTGGCACAAATTAATTGGGAGACAAACGATCGGAAAGCGATGCCCGGGGACCCTTATCCTTACCAGGATGAAATCAATCCTTTTTTGGATTTATTAGAGAATTGGTCCAATGAGGCCACTTCCGCCATCGATCATCAAGGAGACATCAATGATGAATTTCCGGTGGATAATATTTTTTATACCGGGACGACATCTATACAGACTGCGGACGCTGATGGTTGGGTGGTCTCGATCACACCGAGCGGTGGTTGGGTGCCTGCTGTAATTGCTGGTCGCACCGGTGTAGGTCTGAGTCAGCGAATGCAAAGTTTTGTGTTAAGGCCCGAAGAAAACCCGTACAATGTTGTGGAACCGGGTAAACGTCCAAGGGCCACTTTAACACCAAGTATGGCTTTAAAGGATGACAGACCTTATATTTCTTTTGCCGTACAAGGTGG
>JAJCYJ010000126.1 GCA_029262975.1 Saprospiraceae bacterium | reverse complement strand
TCTTCCGGATCTTCTGCATAAACACGCAGCTCAATAGCATGACCTTTCATCTTGATATCAGATTGTTGGTAAGATAATGGTTGACCTCTTGCTACCTTTATTTGTTCTTCGACCAGATCGAGTCCTGTGATCATTTCTGTGACTGGATGTTCGACTTGCAAACGAGTATTCATTTCTAAAAAGAAGAAATTATTGGCATCATCAACTAAGAATTCTACGGTTCCTACTCCTTCATAATCACAGGCTCTGGCAACATTTACAGCTGCTGCTCCCATCTTCGATCTTAACTCGGAAGTCATGATTACGGAAGGTGCTTCTTCTATAACTTTTTGATGTCTTCTTTGAATACTGCATTCTCGTTCGTGTAGATGCAGTACATTCTGATGTTGATCTGCTAAAATTTGAATTTCGATATGCCGCGGTGATGAGACATATTTCTCTATGAAAACAGAACCATCTCCAAATGCTGATTTCGCCTCGCTGATGGCTCTTTGCATTTCTTCAGAAAGCTTATCCGAAGAGTTAACAATACGCATTCCTTTTCCCCCACCCCCGGCTGAAGCTTTTATAAGTACAGGATATCCTATTTTTTCTGCTATCGCTATTGCTTCCTGAGGGTCATCGATGGCATGATCAATTCCTGGTACCATTGGAATGTTGAAGGACTTTACTGCCTCTTTAGCTGCGAGCTTACTTCCCATGATTTCAATTGCCTCAGGCGAAGGTCCTATGAAAATAAAACCTTCTTCTTTACAGGTTCGGGCAAAATGGGCATTCTCACTTAAGAATCCGTATCCTGGATGAATGGCATCTGCACGAGTTATCCTGGCGGCATTAATAATCTTTTCGATAACCAGGTATGATTTAGATGCTACGGATGCCCCTATATGTACGGCTTCATCTGCGCTAATTACGTGTGGTGCATTTCTGTCTACATCGGAGTAAACGGCCACAGTCTTAATGCCTAATCTCTTAGCCGTTCTTAGTACACGCATGGCAATTTCTCCCCTATTGGCTACTAATAATTTACGCATTTGTTATGTTTTTACTAAAAGAATGCCATGTCTGGGACGCAATTTCGGAAGCTGTTTTATCGAAAAAGTAACTGCCAGCTGTAGGGTCATGAACAATGCCCATGTGACATTCAAGTTGCAGTAAATGATAAATATTTCGGGAAATACGACGACTAAATTCAGTGCCTTCATTAACAGTGTTTGCATCACTTGGAGGCAAAAATATAACGTCACTCCCCGCAGTTATCATGCTTACTCCAACTTGCGAGAGTGCGATCATATTTGCATAATGGTCCTTCTGCGGAATTGAAGGCGACGCATGACCTTCGATGATAAGAGGAACACAAGTAGTTGTATTGTGTAAATCACATAAGTTGGCCCATAATAAGCGGGCTGCTCTTACCTGACAAATATTAAGAAGATAATCGTGCCCAAACGGAAGTCTCAGGATAACTTGCTCCGGAATTTCGACAGACTCCAATATATGGTTTCCTTGATATAGAATCTGGCCCAGGATTAAGTATATTGAATTTTCTTTAAGCGGATTTATAAGACTTACTTTATGAAAGCCCTGAGCTTCTTCTTCACAGGTTATCCAAAAGCGGATATCCTGGCCAGATTTCTTTTGATTCGCTGCGAATTTTAAAAAAGAATCAATTAGTGTATTATGTTTCGTCACCTCCAGGTGGAGTTGAATCATAGATAGAAAAACACCTTTAAAGAGCTTTTGAAAATCCAGCGACTGCAGGTTTCCAAAGCTTATTGACAGATAATTTACGCCCCCTGCCAATTGTTCTGTAATCAACTGGTTATCAGTGAATTCATCTGTAACATTCAAGTGGTATCCCAGAAATATCTCACTGCAGAAACGCGTCGGTATATCTATTTTTTCGGTTATATCTTCGATATGGTGGAACGGTGAAATTTCTAATTCAGGAGCTAGTTGAAAATTCAAATCATCGGGAGATCTACCTTTCAAATCACGGTTTACCCGATCTATCCAGTGAGACTTTGTCGAAGATGGAAATTGATCAAATAGGTTAGGCTTCTTCATTATACTATCTCTATTAGAAGTTGCCCTTTTTCTACTGCATCTTGAATATTGCAGCATATTTTATTGATACTTCCATCTTGTCCCGCCTTGAGAATATTTTCCATTTTCATTGCTTCGAGTATCATCAAAGGATCTCCCTTTTCAACGTTCTGTCCTTGCTCTACCAATATTTCCAGTACCATTCCTGGCATCGTAGAGATTAAGTCTTTACGGATACTTTTGCTTTTGTTGTTGAGATTCAGACTCTTCAGAATTAAATCAAGTGAATCACATATTTTGCACAAAAATCTCTTTCCGTCCAAGTCTATAATAACAATCTTTTCTTCAAGGTTTATTTCGAGGATTTTCGTATGATAAGATTGATTTTCATCTGTTGTGTGATATTCTGAATCGCCAAGTCTGATTATATCCAAATGGTGCAATTCTTCTCTTTCTACAGATTGTGTTGGTTTACCATTTACAGAAATGTCAAATCTAGACATATATCAAGTGATTTAAAGTATTGTCAAAAGTACGAAACAAGTAAGGAGTGAGAAATCCTTATGTCAGCCATTATCGGCGTGATTCGTCTGCACAAGAAATGAATTCTTTCGTCTCGATCAAATCATCGCTATAACTTATTTAACTTGCGTCTGTAATATTAAGTAATATGGACGTAATAAATATTCAGCAAAAATTTGACCTTTTTTCGGATCATTGGAATCCCAAAATTATTGGTTCCCTAAATGGGCAGGATGTTAAACTGGCGAAAGTAAAAGGCGAATTTGTTTGGCATGACCACAAACATGAAGATGAGTTATTTCTAGTTATTAAAGGCGAATTGGACATTCATTTTGAACACGAAGTAAAAACCATCAAAGAAGGAGAGTTAATCATAGTACCAAAGGGGGTCAGGCACAAACCAGTTGCAAAAGATGAATGTTGGGTGATGCTTTATGAACCCCATGAAACAAAACACACAGGAGCTGTGGATTCTGATTTAACGGTCCTTGAATACGAGCAGATATAGCTGACTGTGTTATCCATATTGATACCCATATTCAATGTTAAAGTTGTCAAATTAATCGATGTATTAATTGAGCAATGTAAGAAGGCTAAAATAAACTTTGAAATAGTCTGTCTTGACGACGGCTCAGAGACTAAATATCGATTAACAAACAGGGAGATAAATGCTCGATTCTGTGTCAATTATGTAGAGCTCAGTGAAAATATTGGACGTGCGAGAATAAGAAACAGACTATGCATGTTGGCCAGGTATGATTGGTTGCTCTTCCTGGACTGTGATGTTCGAATACCGGGCAAGAAATTTATCAAGTCATATTTGAAAAACTTATCGGAACAAGGTGCCTATATTGGAGGTATTACGTACACCGACCAAAAGCCATCTGACAATAAGAAATTATTGCATTGGTCCTATGGAAAAGCGAGAGAATCCCTTTCGGCGAAGAAGCGTCAAAAATATCCCATTCTTTATTTCCATACGGGTAATTTTCTTATTTCCCGCAATCACATGATCAATACCCCCTTTCGTGAGGAATTGTTGACTTATGGATATGAAGATCTTGCCATGGGGCAGGAATTTTATGATAAAGGTGGACTAATTTTTCATCTGGACAATCCGGTCATCCATAGAGGATTAAAAAAATTCGATGATTTTTTAGGCGATCAACATCGTGCAATTGACAATCTTGCTTCTCTTTATGTCCGTGATGTCATAAGAGATACCCGATTGATTCGAGCTTATAAATGGCTATCTTATTGCAGACTCATAGTACCCTTAATTTATTGGATTAAAAAGAATGAAGTTGAGTTAGTCATGGCATTAAAAGAAAGGCCAGATCGGCTATTTAGACTTGATTTTCTAAAATTATATTATTTCGACAAAGCACTAAAGAACCTTAATATAAAGGGCAAACAAGCGTCTTGACCAATTTTATTCCTTTTTTTGTGAGAATTTTAGTCAAATTGTTTGAAGAGTCAAAATTAATATTCTTCTTTGTGACAACAATAATGTGATTTTAAGTTATACCTTTTTCATGATGACGACTGCCCGATTCCTTGTAGGAATTGGGCGTTTTATTTTACCTGATCGTTGTATCACTTTGAATAGGGCAAAATGACATCACTTATTCTGTCCCGTTCAATAAGGTCTTTTAGTTCTTCCCCCAATTCCTTACTTCTCTGTGATATTTCTCGCCAGTAATTGATACGTCCTTCCTGGTTGTGGCCAAAATGGTTAAAATCCTTCATATCAGAAATGCGCTTTAGAGGAAGGCTATTCACAAATTGTTCGGATGGACTAATCAGCAATACTTTGGACATGAGATCTGGCGGTGCTTTTCTGTTCCATGGAATTTTCTTATCAAGCCATCCTGGCAGTACATAAGGTAAAAAGTGCGGTTGCAATATGATCCCATCCACATTGAATGGTAAAGAAAAATGATAATCTGTCATCCCACCATCCCAATAAATGCCGGGTTTAGCTCCATGAATATCTGCTATATGTTCCATGACAAATGGTATACTTCCACTTGCACGTAATACGGACAATAGATTTTGCTCAGTTAAATTGGAAACTGAAGTTTTTAAAATGTCTCTATTGATTTCATAAGGCAAGTTGTCACCAGTGGTAAAAACTACTCTTTCTGCCGTAGTATTAATATATTTTCTGTGTACTGCATTAGACGAGAAAGCATAAGCAAATCCAAGACCTCTGAGAAGTACATTTTTACTTCCTAACCACCCTTTTCCTCGTGAAGTGAATACATGTAATTTCCTGCTTGGATGTCTCAGGATAAAATTCGCCTCGTCGTGAAGCATATTCAGGATCATCTGCTTACAGGCCTCTGAGACTTCTTTTGAATCAGGCTTTTCACTATAAACCCAATTACAATATTTATGTTGCAGACGATCTATCGCAGAACCAGGATCAGAAGTTAGCGCCGAAGCCATTTGCCAAGACCCAACGCTGGCTCCTAAAAAATGTAGTTCATGACTTGCCTTTGCAAGGAGGTCAGCAACAATATAGCGAGTTAGTCCATAAGTCGTAAACCATTTAGGGCCTCCAGCCGCAGCCACAACGCCTTTAATAGATGTCAGTGGTAAGCCGTTTTTTTTAATATTATGAAAGGCTTCGTGACCTGCGCGAATTACAAGATTGCTCATTGGAGGGTTATAGAATGGAAATTCAGTTTCTCGTCACGACTGAGAAGTCAAACAAGGAATAAAATTGATTATCATGATTGCATGCAATTGTCAAAAACCTGTTTCTCCGAATTCTAAGGTTTAATACTAATTAACCGATGGTATTATTACACTGCCAGTTCCAAGGTTCGGACTTTATGCG
This sequence comes from Saprospiraceae bacterium, assembly GCA_029262975.1. Classification (GTDB taxonomy): domain Bacteria; phylum Bacteroidota; class Bacteroidia; order Chitinophagales; family Saprospiraceae; genus JAJRXG01. Next base: position 8,630 of record JAJCYJ010000126.1, on the reverse strand, counting down.
TCCAATTAAATTTATCCTCCCGGACACCGGATCTGAGTCCTTCTATATATGATTTCAGAAATGGACCTATTTTAAATTCTTCAGAATTCAAATTGATGATGGTCTCGCCAAAAGCTATTTTGTTAACATGGGAAATCACTGCCGCGGTTCCACTTCCAAATACTTCTTGTAATTCACCATTTCTATGTGCCTCTAATATCTGCTCTTTCGATAATGGTGCTTCAATTACTTCATATCCTTCGTCCTTTAAAATATGAATAACCGAATCTCTGGTTATTCCCTTAAGAATGGTGCCATTTAGATTAGGTGTATATACCTTGCCTGCCATCACAAAAAATATATTCATGGTTCCCACTTCCTGGATATACTTAAATTCAAATGGATCCATCCACATGACCTGGTCGTACCCTTTTTCTTTTGCTTCTTTTGCCGGATACAAAGAGGCCGCATAATTTCCGGCTGTTTTTGCTTCTCCTACACCACCATTTGTAGCCCGGACATATTTATCCGCAGCTAAAAGGCTAACTGGTTTTGTATAATAAGGCCCAACAGGACAAGTAAAAATCACAAACTTATAAGTCTCTGATGGACGAACGCCGATAAATTCATCTGTTGCGAACATATATGGCCTAATATAAAGTGCACTTCCATTTGTTGGAGGTATCCAATCGCGGTCAAGGTCAACAAGAGTCTCGATTGCTTCACAAAATATATCACCGGGGACAGCAGGCATGCACATCCTTTCCGCTGATGCATTCATTCTTTCTACATGCTTGTCTAATCTAAAAAGTAAAGGAGTGCCATCTTTGAGTATGGAGGCTTTCATACCTTCGAAAATCGACTGCCCATAATGTAAAGTTAGATTTGCAGGATGAATAGAAAAATTTTGTAAAGGTCTAATTTCACCTTCTTGCCATTTTCCATCTATATAGTTCATTTCGAACATGTGATCACTGCAAATCTTGCCAAATGGAAGGTTGTTAAAATCAATCCCTGACAATCGTGAACTCTTAACTTGATGCACTTTTATAGCCATTTCAATTCGTATTTAGCACAAAGTTATGCATTAATTAATTCTCATACGCGACTTAGTAACAACTGAAAATTTTCTTTGTTGACCAAATGTCATTTTCTTCTATTTTCAACGATGAGCAATAATTATTGTGACAGTCCTATTTTAAAAGATGCAAGTACTTTTTTTTTCAGGGTGCATTTTTACGAATTCCGTCTTGAGAGCTTTGTCCTTTTTGGATGAGTCAAAATTATCTGTTATTAAAATTCCTTGAGAATATGGACATACAACTTGCAACCCTATGCTTAGTTAATCGCGGCACATCTGGCACTGTAAATTTGGAGAAAAGAAAAGCCTCTATTTCGAAACTTTAGACTTTTTGCTCAGAATCATTGTTGATGGTTCTTACTTTTCATAACATTACGCTGAAATTGATCCTATTGTCATTTTTTGACTATATCACATATAATATTCCTGAGAAGGATTCCATACTTCAAGTTGATGCTTATTCATCAATTTTAATTGTTGTTGATGGCTCGATTTATTCAGAGCCGGAAAGTGCATTGCTAAGGAAAATTCTTCATTCTGTCAAACAAGATCTTGACTCGGCCCAGGTTATTGAAGTGTCTGAACAAGATTATTTGAATTTTAAATCGTTGGATAAGAGTCCCACCTTGGTATTGGTGTTTGGTATCGATTCTTCGCATTGTTGTCTGCAGGTCGAAAAGACTCCCTATAAATTAATAACGGTGAATAGTACCACCTATATCTTCTCCCATCCGTTAAATGAACTTCCCGACCAGCCTGCTAATCGGCGGGCACTATGGGAGGCTCTAAAAGAATATTATAAGATTACGTGATGAATTTCATTTTTGCCACGCATAATGATCATAAAATACAGGAAGCTGGTAAAATTTTATCAGGGCTGTCAATTGATATCACTTCTCTTTCTGCTCTCGGCTATCATGATGAGATAGTTGAAAATGGAGCAACCTTAGACGAGAATGCCTGGATAAAAGCGAATCATATTTATAATTTGTTCGATGATAATGTATTTGCAGAGGATACGGGTCTTGAAGTAGATGCTTTAGGTGGCGCACCAGGCGTACACAGTGCGCGATACACTGGATCTCAAAGAAGTGATGAAGCTAACATCTCAAAATTGCTAACTCTTCTAGAATATCACAAGGATCGTAGCGCTCAGTTTCGAACTGTCCTGGCCGTTTGGTATAACAATAAACAATATTCTTTTGAAGGGATTGTACGAGGTAAAATCGCCCTTGTCAGATCCGGTAAAGGCGGGTTTGGGTATGATCCTGTCTTCATTCCAGATGGATATGATCATTCCTTCGGTGAGCTTTCGTCTGAACTAAAAAATAGCATTAGTCATAGAGGAAAGGCTTTTAATCAGTTAAAGCAATTCTTAATAAATGTCTGAAGGAAATGGAAACTCGTGTTTGACGAATCGGTCGATATCAATAAAGAATATCTGCATTTTACCGGTGCGTAAAAGTGTAAAAAATACCGGAAGAATGTCCTTCGAAAATGCAGCTTCTGACTAAAGTATTTGGTCTCTCTTTTTCTCAGATAAACTGGTTTCAATTTCTCCCATAACCTTAGCTAGATCAGATTCAAACGAAAGCTTTTCTGCAGCGATTTTCATACCTTTCAAGGCTCGTAGCCGGCGTGGATTTCTTTCCAGAGCTTTTTTATAAATGGACAACGCTTCTTTATGGTTTTGATTTTGCAACATCCAGTCTCCAAAGGCTTCATGCGCTGGTTTGAAGATATCCGGTGGTCCGAAGGAGTAACTCAACCGGTCATCCAATTCGGCAGCCGAACGAAAGTAGTCAGTAGCCTGCGCTTTTTCACCTTGTAAAGAACTTCTATATGCAAGCAGTTCCAATTCCATAACTCGAATCATATCGATGTCGAGCTGTGTAGGAATTCTATCGGCATATCCACCTGAACCACACATTGAAAATCCTGCTTCACCTACTAATAATTCGGCCTTTGTTCGTTTATCGTTGATGCCATCTATGATTTTATTCAGTAATGATTGATCCTTTTTGTGAAAAGCTTTCAGTCCGTCGATGTAGTCATAAGCAGATTTACCCATGATGCTTAATCCTTCAGTATCTATTTGTATATCTGCGAGCTCACTATCCCATTGATCAGTTTCGACCAAATGTCCGCCTTTCATTGAAATTAAGTAAACACGGGCACTTCTTGAAGGGTTTTCATCGGTATATTGAATCATGTTTTTAAGAAGTTCAGTTGCCTGATCATACTCTCCTCTCTGCAATAAGCCATATTGTAGCCAATTCAATGCATGATAACTTCTTGCATCATTACCTAATTCCTTTTGTTCCATTCTTTTGACACTGGCATTCCAGGAGGCTATATTCGATGTAACAACTTTATCCCAGCTACCTAATGCGACATAAATGTGAGATGGCATGTGCAATGCATGCGTCGCATCGGGCGCAACTTTGGCATATCGGTCTGCGGCCGTATTTGCCAGATGCGCATGATCGGGATCATCATATGAATGGATAAGATAATGCAGGGCTCCAGGGTGGTTCGGGTTTTCAGCTATTATTCCCTGGGCAATCCTGGCACTGTGGTCGTACAATGTTTCATTTCGGCCATTGCGAGAAGAGCCAAGCAATGAAATCGCATAAAAGGCAGATACTTCGTGATTATCCGGATATTTTTCAGTCATCCCTTGCATATATTCACTATATGCAAGATCCCTGTCATATTTGGTTCCATCACCTAATAGAATGTTGATGGCGCGCATAAAATCTTTTTCAATTTCAGTTACTGCCTTACTCACTCGTTCATCAGGAAGCTCATCGAGTTTATTGAGTGCATCAAGTGCACTTTCTTTATCCTGTCTTTGCCATAGAGAGTGATTGTAAGTCATCGCTTCGCCCCAATACGCCATAACAAAATCGGGATCCAATTCCTGGGCTTTCAAAAATTCAGCTCTCGAATCTTCATATTCAAAGCTGTGCAAAAGCAATGTTCCATTTTTGAAAAATGGTTGCGCCTCTTCGCTTCCTGTAACTGGAAAATCAATATTGCCAAGATGTAATTCATCATCTGTGAGGATAATAGTCTTGTCTGTTGAATAATCACAGGATGTTAGAAAACCTATGGAAATAAGGATGAAATATTTAAGATAGTTCATTGTATATGACTTTGAATGATCGAGTATAATTAACAGAGTTGTCAAAAATTTTTATTCGAAATATTTATGGTTGTATAAACCTCTAAATATAAGGAAATTTGATTTTTGGCAACTCATATAGCAATTTTCCTTTTGTCTTATCCTTGTTAAAAGAAAAAAGCACCTGCAGATATTCTGCAAGTGCTTTATAAAATTATATCACAAACCTACTTACGCAAGAGCGATTCTGATCGTATTATTTGACGTCATCAACTTCTTCAAATTCTACATCTGTGACGTCTTCAGTTTCTGTGCTATCCGTTGTGCCATTTTCAGCTCCTGGTTCTGCAGCACCTTCAGCAGCTCCACCTGCAGCTTGTTGTGCTGCGTAAATATCTTGACTAGCTGCCTGCCAAGCTGTATTTAATGCTTCAGATGCACTGTCAATTTTATCAAAATCTTGCGCTTTATGTGCTTCTTTTAATTCGGCAACGGCCTTCTCTATGGCTTCTTTTTTATCTGCTGGAATCTTCTCACCATATTCAGATAATTGCTTTTCCGTAGAGAAAACCAAAGTATCTGCAGCATTCAGCTTGTCGACTTTTTCTCTTGCTTCTTTATCCTGTTCAGCATTCGCTTCTGCTTCCGCTTTCATTCGTGCGATCTCATCATCAGAAAGGCCAGTTGATGCTTCAATTCGAATGTTTTGCTCCTTACCGGTACCTTTATCTTTAGCAGAAACACTAAGAATTCCATTGGCATCCATGTCAAAAGCAACTTCTACTTGAGGTACACCTCTTGGTGCCGGTGGAATGCCATCCAGGATAAATCTACCCACAGACCTGTTATCTTTTGCCATCGGTCTCTCTCCCTGTAAAATGTGAATTTCGACAGAAGGTTGATTATCTGCGGCAGTTGAATACGTCTTGGATTTCTTAGTTGGAATAGTTGAGTTAGCCTCAATAACCACATCATAAACGCCTCCCATAGTTTCGATTCCCAGTGAAAGTGGTGTAACGTCAAGAAGTAATACATCCTGCACATCGCCACTCAAGACACCTCCTTGAATAGAAGCTCCAACAGCTACTACTTCGTCAGGGTTGACACTCCTATTTGGTTTTTTACCAAAGAATTTTTCAACTTCTTCCTGAATCCTTGGAATTCTGGTAGATCCTCCCACAAGTATAATCTCATGGATTTCCCCTTTGCCAAGTCCAGCATCCTTTAGTGCATCTGCACAAGGCTTTAAAGTACGCGCGATCAATTTGTCTGCTAATTTTTCAAACTGCGCCCTTGTCAATTTTAAGACGAGGTGTTTAGGGACACCGTCGACAGCAGTGACATAAGGCAGATTAATCTCGGTTTCTGTCGCTGAGGATAATTCGATCTTTGCTTTTTCTGCTGCATCCTTCAATCTTTGAAGGGCCATTGGATCCTTTCTAAGATCTATAGCTTCTTGTGCTTTAAATGATTCTGCAAGGTGGTCCATGATCACTTCATCAAAGTCATCTCCACCTAATCGAGTATCACCATTCGTAGATTTTACTTCAAAAACGCCATCTCCTAATTCCAGAATTGAGATATCAAATGTTCCTCCACCTAAGTCATATACTGCGATAGTGGCATCCTTTCCTTGCTTATCAAGTCCATAAGCCAAAGCTGCAGCCGTAGGTTCGTTAATGATGCGCTTAACATCCAATCCTGCTATTTCTCCTGCTTCCTTAGTAGCTTGTCTTTGAGAGTCATTAAAATAAGCGGGTACAGTTATTACTGCTTCAGTAACTTCTTGTCCCAAGAAATCTTCTGCAGTCTTTTTCATTTTTTGCAGGATCATGGCACTTAATTCCTGTGGACTGTATTTGCGATCATCAATTTGAACCCGAACTGTATCGTTATCGCCTTTTACAATCTTATAGGCAGCTTTATCCGCATCCTTACCGATTTCGCTATACCTCCGACCCATATATCTTTTTATCGAAGACACGGTCTTTTGAGGATTCGTTATCGCCTGTCTCTTTGCTGGATCTCCAACTTTTCGCTCCCCGTTATCGAGGAATGCTACTACAGACGGAGTTGTCCTTCTTCCTTCTTCATTAGGTATTACCACTGGTTCTTTGCCCTCCATTACGGCGACACAAGAATTTGTGGTACCTAAATCAATTCCTATTATTTTACCCATTCTATCTTTATTTCTTTATTGATTATGTAATCGTTCTGTCTTATTTCTGTCAATCAATGTGCCAATACATATTTTCGGCATGAGAGCTGACGATAATTCATAAACGCAAATATTAATATGACAAAAAGGCAGTCAATATGTCAGGCAATCATTAATTCAACTATTTTGGCTGCCAAAATTAGATGATTAATTATGTCAGCAGCAATGAAAGAAGTTAAACGAATTACAACCCATGTAATTCTGAATATGAAAAAGCAAGGAGAGAAGATCTCAATGTTAACGGCCTATGATTATTCAATGGCCAGGATTCTTGACGAGGCAGGGATTGAAATATTGCTAGTTGGAGATAGTGCCTCTAATGTGATGGCCGGTCATGAAACGACACTTCCGATTACACTGGATCAGATGATTTATCACGCACAATCAGTGATTCGCGCTGTTAAGCGATCTCTGGTTGTTGTGGATTTACCATTTGGCTCATACCAGGGGAATCCGATGAAAGCACTCGAATCAGCTATTAGAATTATGAAAGAAAGTGGTGCACATGCAGTCAAATTAGAGGGGGGATCAGAAATCATTGAATCAGTGGTGCGCATTCTTTCTGCTGGGATACCAGTTATGGGTCATCTAGGGCTGACTCCCCAATCTATATACAAATTTGGTACTTATACAGTCAGAGCAAAAGAAGAAGATGAAGCTGCTAAGCTTAAAGAAGATGCTATCTTATTAGCAGAAACTGGTTGTTTTGGGATAGTCCTGGAAAAAATTCCGGCACATCTTGCAAAAGAGGTAAGCGAGTCGATCTCTATTCCGACTATTGGTATTGGGGCTGGCCGATATACAGATGGACAAGTATTGGTCAGCCATGACTTATTAGGTATAACCAAAGATTTTAAACCACGATTTTTGAGAAGATACCTGGAATTGTATGAAACAATAATGATGGCGGCCCAGGAATATGCCCAAGATGTCAAAAGTGGAGATTTTCCTAATGAGAAAGAACAATATTAATGATTAAGGTCGGTCTGACCGGAGGTATAGGTGTTGGAAAAACAGTCTGTAGCCATATTTTCGAGGAGTTAGGTGTCCCTATTTACAATAGCGACAATGAGGCTAAGAGACTTATGGTGGAAAAGGAACACTTGAAAGCTGCGATTATCGATGTTTTTGGTGAAAAAAGTTACCTGAAAAATGGTGCTCTAAATAAAGCTCACATAGCATCGATAATTTTCGAAGACAGTCATAAGCTTTCACAAATAAATCAAATCGTACATCCTGCTGTAAGAAGTGATTTTATTGAGTGGTGTTTTACTTATAAATCTGAAGTATATGTAATTCAGGAGAGTGCTCTGATATTCGAATCCGGATCTTACCGCTTATTTGATAAAACAATTATAGTTCATGCAAGCGATGAAATAAGAATTGACCGTGTTATGAAGAGGGATAAAGTCTCACGTCAATCTGTACTGGACAGAATGGCAAAGCAAATGCCTCAGGAAGAAAAAATTGAATTGGCCGATTATGTGATTGTAAATAATGGAGAAGAATCTCTGATAAAACAGATTATAGACATACATATTGATCTTATTGAATATGGACGTTTACAATTTGAACCTGTTTAGAATTCTACATCTCAACTTAAGATTTATCATGAAGCTATAATTTGGAAATGTATGCACAAGTGTAATGCACAGGAAGTTATATTGGCACTTTTTTCTCTTCCATTCTAAATTGTATTATTAGTGCCGACAAAAGGGTTAGCAGACCTATGGTTAATATAGCATAGTGTATCCCGAATAAATCTGCTATGATCCCAGATAATAAAGCACCTATGGCATATCCTAGATCTCGCCATAATCTAAAAACTCCTATGCTCTCAGCACGTTGGCCCGGGCTTGTGTTCTTAGCTATAACCACCAGGAATGTCGGATATACCAGCGCTGTACCCATGCCAAGTAAAACGCAAAGAGCGATGTAGTCAAATGTTGTTTGCGCCAAAATTAAAATTGAAATTGCAATACCTTGTGCGAACATACCTATAAATAAGATTCGTTTGTTATCATATATATCTGCCATCTTTCCAGTAAATATTTGACCGATGCCCCATACCGCAGGATAAATAGCCGTGATTAGTCCAAGACTTTCCTTTTCAAAATCTTGACTAAAAAGAAGCATAGGTAATAGACCCCATATCATACCGTCATTCAAATTATTAACTAAGCCTGCCTGGGTCGTCGCACTTAAGTTGCGACTTTTAAATGTAG
>JAJCYJ010000125.1 GCA_029262975.1 Saprospiraceae bacterium | reverse complement strand
GCCATAATCTTTCCTAAACCTCCAGCTCCTCCAGTGATTAGGTAGACCCCTCTTTCTTTTATTAATATACTTTCTTTATCTGATTTTTTGGGTAATTTATGGATTACTCGTATTTCCCGTTGCTCCTTAATATATCGTACTTCTTTAGCTTCATCCGAAATTTCCGATTTTATAATGTCCGCGACATTTCTAATTTCCGCAGTTGACGTACTTTCAATACCAAGTGTTTTGGCATTAAATGAAGGATATTCCAATTCAGCAGTCTTTAGCATCCCACTGACGAAAGCGTATTCTAAGTAATCATGATTTTGATATACCAAAATTAAGCTTTGGGTATCTTTCGATCTTACTTTAGATTGAACAATTTCTTGAACCTTATTATAAAATTCAATTTCAGAATCCTCATTTATTGCGATCAACTCTCCATCTATGGAGTTGGCTAATTGATCCCTGAGTTCTACAAGACTACCGGTCAATAGGACTACTGGCCTTGAATTTATTTTTTTCTTTTCTTTGGTCACCGACATTGCTTCCCAAAGTGTGTGATATAAATGAAGACCTGGTTCTTCGATCTTGTGCGCAGCGGGTCTTCCATTGACACCGGGCTCAAAACCTTCGAAAGGAGCGGTTACGAAATTTTTGAATTGCATCAACACTTCACCATCGGTTGATATCAAATCAATATCAAAACTGTGGGTGCCTTCTTTCTTATCTGATCTTTTGCGAGCCTTACACCAAATTGATTTATTAACATCACCATAAATATTGACCTCCTCAATACTTAATGGAATACGCACAACATTTGGTGCTTCCTCAAAACTTAAACAGGTACAAGTCTGTACTGCGCATTCCAGAATACCAGGGGAAAGAGCAAACTCAGTGTCAACTGTCATTCCAATTTTACTCAAGGCCTCTTCCTGATTGTAATAAACAGCTTCTATTCCTTGAAATGTGCTTCCATAATCTAATCCCAATTTTTTAAATTGCTGATAACATTCGGAACCTTTTCTTTTCCTTAAGAGCGGTTTTTTAATCGTTTCAATGTCTACAGCTAATGGCGAGCTTGCTGATTGGCTGATGAGAATTCCTTCAGAATGTACAAATTCGCTTGTTTCATTTTTTCCATTTTGGGGATAGCTGCTAATTTCAAAACTTACTTCATCCTTTAATTGAAATAGTCGAATTTCAATCTCTTCCTGTTTCTTACCAATCCTTAGAGGGCTATAAAAATGAATATTTCTGAATTGTCTAATGGATTTATTTAGACTCCTCTGCCCAGCTTCTCTTGCCATCTCCAAATGAAGAACACCTGCAAATATTTTTGAATTTAGAAGTTGGTAAGCTGATATATAGCTGTCACTTGCACTAAACAAGCTCCGATATTTTTGTTCGGACAGATTAGATTCGTTACTATGTAGGAAGGGGTGAAGTTTACTATTTGAAACCGAAGGTGTCAGCTCGGCTGATTCCGGAACCCAATATCGATCCTTTGCAAATGGGTATGTCGGTAAACTAATTTTACCAGGTCGGTTATTCTCTCCATACAAGAGTGACCAATCTATTGAGATTCCTGTGACCCAAAGTTGAGCAAGTGCTTCAGATTTTCTTTGTGATATTGCAGTTTTTATAAATGCCTGACCCGCTTCTCCTTCTATTAATAAAGCATTATTACTATTCTTGATATTTCCTGTTAGCAAAGAAGTTGACTTTCCATTATTAAAATCGACTAACTGGTCTATCAATTCTTCCCTGGTAACGGCTAAAAACGCCAATCGTTCTTCGAAAAATTCTCTGCCAACTTGTAAAGTGTATGCTATATCATAGAGATTTATATCCTGTTTTGTTTTAAGAAAAGATTCAAGATTTGTTGTAAGTGTCCCTAATCTCTTTTTGTTTTTTGCGGATAATAGAATTATTGCTGGGTTATTACTCTGAAATTGGTTGCTAACCTGCTCATATTCTTGAAGTACAACATGAGCGTTAGATCCTCCAAAGCCAAAGGAGCTCACACCTGCAATTCTAGGTTGGCCTGCTTTTACATCCCAATGAGTTGTCTCTTTTTGTAATTCAAAAGGACTGTTACTAAGTTGTAAATATTCATTGGGAACATTTAGTTGTGGATTTCCGGGAATCGTCTTATGCTTAAGTGAAAGAACTACTTTTATAATTCCCGCTATTCCAGCAGCGGCCTCAAGATGCCCAATATTCGCTTTTACACTTCCTAATTTGATATGAGGAGATACAGGACTTTCTATATTTCTTTCTTTATGAAGTTCTTGAAATGCCAATTTCAATCCTTCGGTTTCTACAGGGTCTCCCAAAGGGGTACCTGTCCCATGAGCTTCTATGTAGCTTACATCTAATGGATTTACATTTGCAGATCGATAAGCACTCAATAAAAGATCTTTTTGAGCATTGGGATTTGGAGAAGTTAAAGTGTTCGCCTTACCTCCATGATTCTCTGCTGAACTTCTGATGATTGCATGAATTCGGTCTCCATCAGCTTCTGCCTTGCTAAGAAGCTTAAGTACGATCATTCCCACCCCTTCTCCTCTGACATATCCATTTGCACTTTGATCAAATGTTTTGCACCGACCATCTTCGCTTAAAAATCCTGCCTGACTCAATGAAAACAGGGTATCTGGAATTAAATCCAAACATACTCCTCCAGAGATTACCAGGTCACACATCCCATTTCTTAATTGTTCTATCCCCCGGTGAATAGATACCAAAGAAGAAGAGCAAGCTGTATCAACTGTTTCGCTCGGACCCCGTAGATCCAGCAAATACGATATCCGATTGGTGACCATAGATTGCGCCAGTCCAGAAGCTGCTTGTGCTTCATCATCTAAGCCACTGCGCGCCACTATAGTAGCGTAATCATTAAAATAACTCCCAATAAATACACCAGTAAGTGAACCAGCCAGACTTTTTGGATTAATCCCGGCATCCTCTATGGCATGGTATGCAGTTTCCAGAGCAAGCCGTTGTTGTGGATCCAAAAGTTCGGCCTCACGGGGAGAAATATTAAAATGTAACGGGTCAAACTTATCTACATCACTTATGAAACCACCCCATTTTGCTTTCGTTTTTCTACTGTCCTTTTTCGGATCACCATAATATTGTCGCCAATCCCAGCGATCTTCAGGCACCTCGGTGATGAGATCTTTATTTGCTTTAAGATTATCCCAAAAGCTGTCTAAATCAGGTGATCCAGGGAATCTGGCACTCATGCCGATAATGGCGATAGGTTCAGTAACATTATTGATGGATTTCGACAATGTTTTATTCCGAATATGTGGATTCCTCTTTTTTCTAATTGTTGAATTTGAATATTTATGACCTTCTAAAACCTGGGTCTTTTCTTCCTTCTTATTACAAGTTAAAATTTCATACTTCTTTTGTAATGCATCAGTATATTCTTCTGCCAGGAATGTTGATAATTCGGCAATAGTTGGATAATTAAAAAAGATGGTGGGTAATAAATCTGTACCAAAATAATCGTTTAGACCATTGGCAAATTTTGTTAACATTATAGAATCAAAACCATAATCACCCAATTCTGCCTGAGAAGAAAGGAGCTTAATATCTAACCTTAAAAACTCTGAAGCCAATTGAAGAATAACCTTCTCAGCTTTTGTCGCAAGAATCACTTCATCAACAATTATATTTTTGTTAGGACCCTCTATATTTTTTGATTTGAAAATAATCTTAGATTGCAACTGAGACTCTTTTCCATAATACACGATTCCTTGAGATAATTTTTGATTTAAAAGTATATTCAGAGCTGAAATTCCATCGCCAGTAGGAAGGGGTAAAATTCCCCATTTTTGGGCAATGAACTTCTCGCTGGCTTCATCCAGTTTCATACCGCCATCTTGCCATAATGGCCAATTAATACTTAGGGTTATTCCATTCCTTTTCCCTTGTTGTGATAGCCTGTTTCTATGATCAGCAAAATTGTCAAGCCACGCATTTGCACTGGCATAGTCAGCCTGTCCTACATTCCCTGTGACGCCTACAAGGCTGCTAAAATAAATTGTAAAATCTAACAGTATGTCTTTTGTCGCATGATCAAGATATTTTGCTCCTAGAATCTTAGGATCTAAGACTGCGATAGACTCAATCTCCGATTTATTTTTTAGAAAACTATCTTTGATAATTCCTGCACTGTGAATGACACCGTCCAGTTTACCATATTTCTTGCAAATATCATTAATCAATGAAGAAACAGATTCCTTATTAGATACATCACAAGGAATATATGTGGCATTTAATTGACTGAGTTCATCTTCAGTCAGTTTAATCTTTGTGCTTCTACCTGTTAATATTAAATGTGTGTCTTTAATTTTAGAAATATGATTTGCAAATAATTTCCCTAAACCTCCTGCTCCACCCGTAATCAAATAAACTCCACTTTCTTTGATACTTGAATCTCGGTCACATGCTGAAGACAAAGGTTTTATAATGCGTACTTCCCTTTTTTCATGATTATACCGGACCTCATTTGCACTATCATGGAGTTCAATATTTATAACATTTATAAGACTTTCAAGATGATTTATAGACAATGTATCCACTCCTAATGTCTTAGCAATGAGTCTTGTATTTTCAAGTTCTGCAGTTTTTAATAAACCACTTATAAACCCATAGTGGACGAAATCCTCATTCTTATACAATACGATAATTTGGGTTTCGACTTTTGCAAGATTTTTAGATTGAATAATATTTTGCACCTCAATGTAAAATTGGGACTCAACGGCATCATCAATGGCAACCACCTCTACTTCAAGTGATTCGGTCAATATTTCTGCAAGTTCAACTGACCCACCAGCTAAGATTATAATAGGACTTAAGGATGTTCTATTTATATCATTGTGGTCTTCTTTATCTTGCCAATAACTTGTACATAAATAAAGGGCATTATCTTCATTGACTACGCCAGTAATGTTGTTAACATCTGAATGCAAATTGTCAATCGGAGATGTTACAAAGCCTATAAATCTTAATAAGACTTCTCCATTTTCTGATAAGAAGTCAATGTCATAACTACCGTCATTTATAGACTTGATTTCATGAGCATTTTTTCTAACGTAGCACCATTTCGATTGACTTACATCTCCTTTAATATTTACTTCTTTTACGCTGTAAGGAACACTTAATTTTGTTTGACCTTCTTTCAAACTAAAACACATACACATTTGAATAGCAGCTTCTAATATCCCGGGTTGCAATACATATTCTCCTTCGAAAGGCAAAGAAATTTTGCCTAAAGATTCTAATTGTCCTGAGTATATGACTTCTAATCCCTTAAAGTCATTTCCATAGCTCAAGCCATTTTGATCGAATAAATCATAACATTTGGATCTGGGTATTTCCTTTGTTAAACTCTTTTTGATTTCATTAATATCCCAGGCCGTGACATGATCTGATTCATTTATACCAAGAATGCCCGTAGCATAAATTATTCCCTGGTCTTCATCATTCTTTTCATTTGGAATTCCACAAACTTCAAAACTTAATTCATTTACTTCTTCAAAAAGATTTATTTGCAGATGCTCCGGCTGATCGATTATTTTTAGAATATTGTGCCAGATAATATCTTTTATTTGATTAATAGGTCGACGAAAACTCCGTTCTCCAGCCTCCCGGGCTAATTCTAAATATGATATACCAGGAAGAAATTTGGTTTTTGTTATCTTATTATCTGAAAGGAATGATTCTTTTCCCGTAAAGACACTTGTATATTTTTGTTCTGACAAATCAGATTCATTGCTGTGCAATAAAGGATGAAGTTTACTGCCTGAAGCGGAAGAGAATGATGGTACTGATTGCGGAATCCAATAACGTTCCTTTGCGAATGGATAAGTAGGTATACTGATTTTGTTAGGTTTGTTTCCTTTTGGGTATAGCAATGTCCAGTCTATTGAGACACCTTTAACCCAATGATTCGCTATACTTTCTAATTCTATGTTTTGGATTTCATCATATAGGTCATTATGCCCATATTCTAATTTCGGCAGGCCTTCACTTTTTCCATTCTTTACATTTCCCGTAAAGAGCCCTTCCATACTTCCGTCTAAATAGTTACTTAGCAACTGGACGAATTCATCGATATCAGATACTAAAAAAGCGAGGCGTTCCTCCATTGGCCCCCTTCCGACCTGTAATGTGTAGGCTACATCGTATAAATTTAGAGTTTTATCTTTTCTAATAAAAGACAAAAGATTTGAAACCTGATCCTTTAAGCGTAAAGCATTTTTTGCGGAAATTATAACTAAAGCAGGGTTAGTGCTTTGAAAAACACTTCTCTCATAAACATATTCTTCGATTACAACGTGTGCGTTTGTACCACTAAAACCAAAACTACTGACAGCTGCCCGTCTTAATTGATTGTCTGTAGTATTCCAGGGTTGTAAAGTTGTTTGAATGTAAAACGGACTGTTTTCTACATCTAAAAGGAGATTAGCCTTTTCGAAGTTGAGAGAAGGGGGAAGAACTTTATGTTTTAAAGCAAGAAGTATTTTTTGAACTCCAGCCACTCCGGCTGCCATTACGGCATGGCCAATATTGGTTTTTACGCTGCCTAATCCGCAGAATTGTTTCTTATCCGTGTCATGTTTAAATGCCTTTGTTAAAGCTTCAAATTCTATCGGGTCACCTAAGCTGGTACCTGTACCATGGGCTTCAACGTATGAAATTGTGGAAGGATCAATTTTGTACCGATTATAAACTTCTTTTTCAAGAGATTCTTGGGATTTTACAGATGGTGCTGTAATTCCGTTTGTTGCTCCATCTTGATTAGTAGCGATGCCTTTGATTACACCATAAATATTATCCCCTGCTTTTTCAGCATCCTCCAACCTTTTAAGGACTAATACACCAACACCTTCTCCGGGCACGAAACCATTGGCACGATGATCAAATGTATAGCACTGCCCATCCGCACTTAACATGCCTGCTTTACTGGCTAATTTGTAAAAATCAGCAGTAATATTGATTGTTACACCTCCGCTCAGCGCTATATCTAATTCGCCTGATCGCAATTGCTTACATGCCGTATCCAATGCGACTAAGGAAGATGAACAAGCAGTATTGATGGAAATAGCCGGGCCTTTCAAGTTAAGAAAGTAAGAGATTCTTGAGGCTAATATCGAACTACTATTTCCCCAATATCCGGATGCATCGTTCAATTCGCGATTACTCATATAATCTCCAGGACCTGATCCTACATATACCCCACATTTTTCACCATCAAGTTTTTCCGGAGCGAGACAAGCATCCTCTATTGCTTTCCAGCAATGCTGAAGGAACAACCGTTGTTGTGGATCCATATTTTCAGCCTCTAGTCCGGATATTCGGAAAAACAACGGGTCAAATTCATCTATCGATGGCAGAAAACTGCCCCACTTGCTGTATGTTTTATCTTTTTCTTTTTTATCCTCACTATAATGATCGGATATACTCCATCTGTCAGTAGGTACTTCTTCTATAAGACTTTTTCCTGCTATAAGTTGTGCCCAAAAATCCGTCAAATCAGCTGTGTCACCATATTGACCACTCATACCAATTACCGCAATGTCTAAACCTGGAGCACTATCTTCTTTATCGGAAATATCTGTAGTCTGTGTACTTTCATCTTTCGGGATACTACCCTCAACGTTTACGATCACTTTTCCAATATTTCTACGATCGTCCAATAATCTATATGCTCTTTTATATTCTGAAAATGGAATTTGGGCACATGTAGTACTTTTGATAATACCGATCTCAACAAATGATTTGCACTCATCCCACAAGTCTGCTACATAATGAGGATCCTCTTTAATGATCTTAAGAAGATCCAAGGCAATGAAAGACTGATTATTAGAAAAATTACTCAAATCAATTCGATGAGCTGACTTGATCGCGGTCATGGATAATTCAACATATTGACCCCGATTACAAAGACAA
>JAJCYJ010000124.1 GCA_029262975.1 Saprospiraceae bacterium | reverse complement strand
GGACGTCCACGCGCAGATCCTTTATACTATTTTCATCTTTGGTTTCATATCTGTATTGGATATAAAAATGTCTTGATCGATTTTCTTTGTAATCTATTCTAAATAAATATTCATGACCCGACGATGGACTATCCACTCTAAATTTTAACCAGTCATGTCTCCATTGGTCAGCATAGGCCCTGATACTCCATCGACGGGCCGGGCGATATTCCATTCCTATATATATGCCTTTCTCATCATTGACGGAAGATCTTTCGCCAAATGCATTACCATATAAAGTATTGTACGTCCGCCCATAATTTCTATATACTACCGAGATATCAAATGTGGGATCAAATGTTTTTACGATTCCATGAATTTGGGCCCAACCTCTTCTATTTAGATTAGAATTATCTTGATAATTAGAATACGCACTGCTCGCAATTTCACCATAAATATTCCAACCACCATAATGTACATTGTAATCAATACTGATATTTGTTAACTTGTCTCCATGCCATCGAAATAATTGATATGGCTGGTTACTTATCTCAAATCTTTTGTCAAATTGATGATGTATCGTATTTAAACTTATCTGAATTACATCACTGTGATTGAATTTTATTGATGCACCGATGGATGTTTCATTCGTTGCATCCTGATCCTCACGCTCCCCGGTAGTTCTGTGTAGCCCTGTGGCTGGCAGGGAGCTGAAGGTAGTAAACCCTAGACTATCCATACCAGATATATTGGCATCTCTGGGTATGTAGGAACCAAATGCCAGTGCACTAAATTTAGAAAGCCGTGGTTGAATCGTAAGTGCAATACCGCGAAAGGCAATATTTTCTGACACACTATTATATATGCGGACTCCGGATTGTCCTTTTTTAATATGAGTTGCCATAGAACTCTTTCCCAATCCAAATGCTGCATGGGTCGTTAATCCCTGACCTAAATTGATGCTATAATCACCTATATTTATTTTTTTAATCCAGGTTGTTGGTTTGTCAATTTGGTAATAAACCGATAGATAATCTAGACCGGTATATGATGTTTTATTTGACAATGATTCACCGGGGTCCTTTTCTATAATTAATCCGACTCTATTTCTGGCTTTAGTATGATTAAAGCGCAGATAAAGATGTTGTTTGTCTCCTATGTATTTGGGGGGCTTATTATTTATTGACTTGAATCCTCTCGCGGTTTCAATATTATATTTCCATTTCAGGTACAGTTGACTACGGGATTGGTTAAGTCCTGAAAGAGTCAGATCGCTGTCTGGAACCTTTGAAGATCTTATCTCAACAAATAAGCTGAGCATAGATAATTTTTCTATAGACAATCCTGGTACAGATTGTAATTCATATATGGAAAGAAAGTCTCCATAATCTGCTCGGTAGGATATTATTTTTTGGACATCTGCATCGGACAAAAAGAAAAGCCCTTGAAAATCTGAAGGATCAGATTTATTGAGATCTAACTTAGCCTGGTATATCCTGAATAATTCTTCGTAGAGCAAATTAAAATCAAATTCTTCAGACCTTTCATTGAACTCTGTATAGTCCTCTATCAGGGTATGTAGTATGCTCTGAATTTCATTATTATCTTCTTTAATCTGAGATGTTGACGAAAAACTGAGAAATCCGAAAAAAGTGGACAAGAGGGCAAATTTTAGCCTCTTTTCTGCTAAAAAAGATGCGATTTGGGTCATTTGAGCCGTTTTTTTATCAAAAAGGCTATTTTTTCTGAATTCCCCGCTTCACTTAGCCGTAACAATATGAACATACATAAAATACTAACAATCAGCAAGATATCTGCGACTAAAGGTTTTTGATCTTCACAATTATCAAGGTTCATCAAAAGTCTATCTCAGAAGCTCGATATACCTTCGACCTATTGTTTTAACAAAAGAAAAGAAATCAATGTCAAAGTTTAAGTTAGAATATCTCTGGTTAGATGGAAGCGAGCCAACACAAGGCATCCGTTCCAAGACCAAGGTCCTTGATGGGTCTAAGTTTACAGGAAAGTTAAGCGAATGTCCGATGTGGTCATTTGATGGCTCTTCTACTGGACAGGCAGTTGGAGGAAATTCAGATTGCCTCTTACAACCTGTACATATTTGTGTTGATCCAGATAGACGCAATGCATACATAGTGATGTGTGAAGTGCTGAATGCAGATGAGACCCCTCACAGTACGAATATGAGGGCAACGATCACCGATGACGATAATGACTTCTGGTTTGGTTTTGAACAAGAATATTTTCTTAATGATCCTGAGACAGGTAGGCCACTGGGTTTTCCCGTATCTGGTTATCCAGCACCCCAGGGACCATACTATTGTGGCGTCGGTGCAACGAAAGCCTTTGGACGAGAGATCGTGGAAGAACATCTTGATATTTGTCTGGATGCAGGCCTTAATGTTGAAGGTGTCAATGCAGAAGTTGCTGCCGGACAATGGGAATTTCAAACTTTTGCAAAGGGAGGAAAAGAAGCGGGTGATGTGACATGGATCTGTCGTTTCCTGCTCGAACGAACTGCAGAAAAATACGGTATCGAGATAGATTGGCATCCAAAGCCGCTGGGAGATACAGATTGGAATGGTTCAGGTATGCATGCTAACTTTTCCAATACTACTCTTAGGACATGCGGTAGCAAAGATAAGTATGAAGAGATTTGTAATCAATTCAGACCTAAGAATAGAATAAAGGATGCGATCAATGCTTATGGTGCTTACAATGATCAAAGATTAACCGGAAAGCATGAGACACAGTCTATTAAGAAGTTCTCTTATGGGATTTCTGATAGAGGAGCTTCTATGCGTATTCCGATTGCAACCGTTGAAAGTGGATGGAATGGTTGGTTAGAGGACAGAAGACCTGCCTCGAATGCCGATCCATATAGAGTTGCCGCTAACATTATAAATACGGTGAAGAATTTGTAGATTAGTTAGTTTTACAATAGCAAGAAAAGGCGAATCGTGTAGGATTCGCCTTTTTGTTTTTAGGCTATAATCCGTTTCGGCTTTGGCAACTAATTGTGGTGATTGACTTGTGATCTCATTTTGAAATTGTACCACTGATTCTTGCTATAGTTTGTGCGCTCCTCAACAAACTCTTTTTTAAGAGATGAAAATATAGAGATCAGGGAAGATTATTTTGCCGATGCCTCTACCTCTGAGAATAGAGTTTATTTACATTTCCAAATTTAGAATTTCCTTATACCACATTTCCAAATATTCATAATCTTGATAATTTATAAAGTTTGCCTCACCACCTTCTAATACCATTTTGGCACATCTATTTATCTTGTTTTTCTGATCAGCACTTTCTATGACATTATATATGGTTTGAGTTACTTCCATTAGTCGGATTAAGACGGCCAGGATCGACCCTCTGTATTGCCGGATTTAATTAAATGAAGCATTCAGCATACTTCTAAATGTCAGGGGTTTTGAAAACAATCGAAAATGGTCATTGGAGTTCTTTTTATATCTGGAAGGAAATTTTGTTGTATCAGGGTAACTTAGATTGGAAGATAGATACTCAATACAAGTGATTACAGTAAAAGGATCATTTATTCCTGGAGAAAGTGCTTTGCATGCGATCTCTTCGATTTGATTAATTGCAAATTCGATATTCTGAAAAGTAGTCTTTTAATTAGCCGCAACAAAATGATACTGATGGTTTTAATCATTGATTTTTTTTTGAAAAAACGTTAATGATGACTGCGTCTTTTACCAAATATTTACCAGGTTTAAATCTAATATTGAGTAACAGGTCTTCTTTCTGAGCTATATGCAGTAATGTCTTATTGTCTATATATTGTACATAGCCTGAGCTTGAAATTGATACCTGACTCTTATGAGAAAGATTGCATTTTATTTCAGGAATGGCCTTTTCAAAATTATCGGAGGCATCACTTTTAATTTCTTCAGAAAATGCCTCCTCAATTCTCTTTTCTACTTCTTTGCTTATCGCTGTATTTATCTGGCTGGGTTGAATGCTCCTGCTTACATGATGGGTAAAAAAATCAGGTAAACGATACACACCAAGGCAAGTATGATTGTAAATCATATGGAAAGGGTGGGAACGAAAGTGTGGTCCTCAGCAGCTCTGACAGAATTTAGAATGATCAAACAATACAGGAATGCACCTATAAGTCCTTAACACATAGACCAATTATAGATTCGTCTTCTTCTGACATCAATAATCTGAAAGTTTGTTTAAAAGATATAGTGGATGACGAGGTAATGTTGCTATTGTCATGATTAGTTGTTGCGTAGCTTGAAAACATAAGCCCTGATCAATATGGTTCTAATACCTAGCAGACATAAAGCGGTCAGAATCCCACAAAATACTCCCAAGCTTACTGTAAGAGCTACATAACATTCTTACGATTATATTCAGTATTTTTTAGTGCTTTGAAGTAATTCTTATTGACCTCCACGGGGAGGAACAATCGTACAATCATCCATCACAACATCCACTATTGCCCCAGGGACGATCTCAAATAGAGCACCAAAATCAAC
>JAJCYJ010000123.1 GCA_029262975.1 Saprospiraceae bacterium | reverse complement strand
AACATAACAGTCTTATATTTTTTAGCCAGAGTCTTGGCACCACCCTCTCCAAAAATAAAATACTTGTTGTCAGGTAATTCTGCAGGAGTAAACCATGCCATGTTCTCAACGATACCCAAAATTGGAATTTTAATGCTATCCAGGGCAAACATATTTGTTGCCTTTACAGCATCCGCTACAGCCACTTGCTGGGGTGTCGTCACAACTACAGCTCCCGTAATGGGTACGCTTTGCACAAGCGTAAGTTGGATATCACCTGTACCGGGAGGTAAATCGATAATCAGATAATCAAGTTCAGGCCATATACATTCATTAACGAACTGTTTGATCACTCCACTTAACCTGGGTCCTCTTAAGATAACGGCCTGTTCTGGTTCTATAATAAACCCAATAGAGATCACATGAATGCCAAATTTCTCAATTGGTGTTAGTTTAGGTTTGCCGTATACTTCCTGTATTTTGGGTTTTGATCCTACCAATCCAAGCATAGTTGGAATCGATGGTCCATATAAGTCGGCATCCATCAGGCCAACCTTATATCCTTTCTTCTGAAGTGCTAATGCGAGATTTACTGCAATAGTTGATTTACCAACTCCACCTTTCCCTGAGCCTACAGCCACAACATTCTTAACCTGTGGTAAGATGGTCTTATTGCCACCTTGTTGGTTGGCGAAATGGATGTGAATTTCAGCAGTCTTAAAGTTATCCTTTAGTAATGCGTAGCATTCAGAATTGATCGCAAATTTTGCTTGCTGGCCAAGATCATTAACTGAAAGTGTGAAAAATATTTGTTCACCCTTTACTTTCAATTCACTGACTCGCCTGCTCGTTATCAAATCTACTCCTGTCGTCGGATCTTTAACCTGGCGTAAAATATCTACTACTTTGTTATTATCTATCATTTGCACGCAAATTTGATCCTATTCCTTTGCTAATCAAAATATCTAAGGACTTAGGTCAAAAAAAGTTTTGAAAACGGTGCGAACATTTATGTATTTGAATGTCTTTTTACATCTAAAGATTAGAAATACCTCTAATGAGAATTATCAATTTTTTTCTGCTTTGTTTATTTACTTCTAACATGGTGGCACAAAACGCCTCCTTACCTACTTTGTCAAAATCGCTCACTAATGGAATGAAAACCTATGGTGCATATTGTGGCATCGCCGGTAAACATC
Organism: Saprospiraceae bacterium; assembly: GCA_029262975.1. Lineage (GTDB taxonomy): Bacteria > Bacteroidota > Bacteroidia > Chitinophagales > Saprospiraceae > JAJRXG01. The sequence goes on along the minus strand of JAJCYJ010000123.1, from coordinate 4,546 downwards.
CTCCTACAAGAATCATACTTGAAGATTTGATCGTAAATCAGGAAATAGAATCCATTGAATCCTGGTTAAGCAGTCCTAACCTGGTGATTCAGACTTATGCAGCCGAAGGGTTAATCCGTCTTGCGAATGGCGGAGCAGAGCTCAGTGAATATGCTATAGATAAGGTACTTGACATAAAGGATAAAACAGATTTAATTTCGACATGCAAAGGGTGCTTCTACGAAGAGTTGACTATCAGGGAGTGCTTGATTGATCTGCAGTTTAATTTCCTCCCCGAATGAGTTTTTACAAAAAAATCTATTTTTTCTAGGTCTCGATTAACTTTTGAAGACAATAATGCGTTATGATAAAAAAGGGAGATTTGATACTACTTCCTATGTTTCCGCTCGAGATCGTAGTTTATCCCTACGAATCTCTAAATCTTCACATATTCGAGCCGCGATATCGTGAATTAATCAAGGATTGCCTAAAGGAAAAAATCAATTTCGGAATTCCATTTTATCGACATGGATATCCATTAAAGCACGGCACAATCGTATCCTTTGTCTCAGTTGCCAAATCTTATGGTGACGGAAAGATGGATATCAAAACAAAAGGTGTTAGACCCTTTGAGCTAAAAAGGTATGTCAAAAAGTACCCTGGAAAATTATACCCGGGTGGATACATCGAAGAATTGTATTGGGAAAAGGATGGTAAATCAGAATTGCGATCTGCTATTAGAAACAGGATCGAGGAATTATACACGTTCATGGATATTCCAAAATGGCCGGAAGTACTAGATAAAGATTTTATCACTTTTGAAATAGCCCATAAAGTAGGTTTTAATAAAGATCAAGAGTACGCGTTTTTAAAAATAATCTCAGAAGTGGACAGGCAACATTATATGCTAAATCATTTGGATCAGATGATACCGATGGTTAAAGAAGCGGAAGAAATGAGAAAGAAAGTCCAATTGAATGGTCACTTTAAAAATCTCATCCCACCGATGTCATAGTAGCTTCCGTCTTTTTTCTTAGATTGACGACATAAATAAAAACTATGTCTAAACTCCTATTAGGTGTTCTTCTGTGCGTCATAGCATGCAGACCCGATACAACTACTGCTACTGCTCCTTATATCATAGAAAAATCCGTGATATCCAAAGATGCCGGAATTGCTTCGGCACATCCTTTGGCGAGTAAAATAGGTCTTGAAATTATGCGTAAAGGCGGGAACGCTGTGGATGCAGCCATTGCTACTCAGTTCGCTTTAGCAGTATGTTACCCCGGTGCAGGTAATATCGGTGGTGGTGGATTTATGGTCCTTAGAAATGCTGATGGCACAACTGATGCTCTCGACTTCAGGGAGATGGCTCCGGCTGCAGCACATCGGGACATGTATCTCGATAGTACAGGAAACGTAATTGAAGGATTAAGTATAAATGGACACTTGGCAGCTGGTGTTCCTGGTTCTGTCGACGGAATGGTCAAAGCATTTTCAAAATATTCCAAGCTCGGTGATTGGGCTGCCTTGATCCAACCAAGTATAGAGTTGGCAAGTAAAGGACTCATCCTCACCGAAAGAGAAGCGAATGGACTTAACAGAACCAGAGATAGATTCATCGAACTGAATACAAGAACGCCGAGGTTTGTAAAAGAAAATGGCACCTGGCAAATGGGTGATACATTCAAACAACCGGAATTAGCTAATGTGCTCCAAGAAATCAGAGATCATAAGGAAGCCGGATTCTACGAAGGTTGGGTTGCGGACAGTATAACTTCAGAAATGCAAAGAGGTGGTGGATTAATTACTAAAGAAGATCTCGCGAATTATACGGCCATATGGCGTACCCCTTTGATCGGAGAATATAAAGGACATGAAATCATTTCTATGCCTCCCCCATCTAGTGGTGGGATCGCCTTACAACAACTACTAAGTGCTGTCGAATCTTTCCCATTATCGGATTATGGTTTTCATAGCATAGAGGCCGTTCACCTGATGATCGAAGCTGAACGCCGTGCTTTTGCAGACCGTGCTACCCACATCGGAGATATGGATTATTACCCGGTACCTATCGCTCAACTTATGGATGATGGATATAATAAAGAACGAATGGCCAATTTTAATCCTGACAAAGCAACAAACAGTGATGATATCCTTGCAGGAGAGTTCGCTGATCACGAAAGTGAGCAAACGACTCACTTTTCTATTATTGATAAAGACGGAAACGCAGTTGCCGTAACAACGACCATAAACACAGGCTATGGATCTAAAGTGGTAGTGGGAGGAGCTGGATTCTTATTGAATAATGAAATGGACGATTTTAGTGCAAAACCAGGTGTTCCAAATTTCTTTGGTCTGATCGGAAATGAAGCCAACAGTATAGCACCGGGAAAAAGAATGCTGAGTTCTATGACACCTTCAATTGTCACAAAAGATGGAGAATTAAAACTAGTGGTTGGCACGCCAGGTGGAAGCACAATAATCACATCGGTTTTTCAGACCATTATCAATGTCGTAGATTTTAAAATGGGTGCAAATGACGCTGTACAATCATGTAGATTTCATCATCAATGGGTACCAGATATGGTCATGCTTGAAAAAGACTGTTTTGATGAAGGGACCCAATCAGCGCTAAAATCATTGGGACATGAAATTAATCAGCGTGATGGTTACATCGGTGCAGTAGAAGCTATTCTTGTTTTACCGGATGGTCGCCTGGATATTGCAGCTGATAAACGAGGTGATGATAGTGCCATGGGATATTGAGAAAATAAGACAACACATTTAGAAAGGTACGTCAGATGGTTTAATTAAGGATGTACCTATAAAATCTAGTACCTGACTTTGACAAATCGGTGTACATAACTCTGATTATCAATAGATACTTCTAAGAAATAGGCTCCTTCCTTTAGCCCGGAAACATCAATTTCATCTTGTGTGATCTCCCTTCTCATCATAAGTGCGCCCGTAACATCGTAAATTGAAAATTGATAGCCTGCGAGACGTATGTCATCCGACTGAATACGTAGCATATGATTGGTCGGATTTGGATAAATCGTGAAAGGATGATTTATGCTGACATCCTCATTTGCAGAGGCAAAATCGATGAATAAGTCGGTATGATAAATGGCGATACCCCCTCTCCTGGAGCCAACTGCCATTTCAAGAAATTGATCTCTGTTAAGATCTGCAAAACTTATCCTCGTGTTTTCACCTTCTCTGATCATTCCAAACCTGTTATCCAAAAGAGCAAAGCTATCCTCTGCCATCAAAGCATTAGTCTCATACAAATGAATAAATCCTTGTGCACTACCCGAAGCCACAAGTATTTTTTCTCCCAGATTGATCAGGTATGGAGCGCTGTAATTATTTATAAAGCCAGCCTCCTTCAAGTTAATTCGACCAAAAACAGGGTTGTTAGGAGCTATCTTTTCATCCGGGTTAAAGTCTGGTGTGCCTACTGTTCCAATATTTTGAAAGTAGTTCAGACTACCTCGATCCCCATTATTGGAATTGAAGTTTTGTTCTCCTATGATCAAGTCACCCAATCCGTCACCATTATAATCGTAAATGGCAGGCTGGGCAGATGCACTGACTTTAATATCGAATGCCGGATACACGGGGACATCGAATACAGGTATCGATCCATCCGTTGAAATATTCTCCAGGTAGTATAATCGGCCTGAATTATCTCCCAGTACCAGATCATCATCACCATCTCCATCCAAATCGCCTGCCGCAGGTGCAAAATGTCTGGAAGTAGTCTTGAATGCAGCCATTTCCAAAAAATCTGCACTGGTCAATGTAAATTCAGGAGTGGTTTCCGTACCCGTATTTTGATATAAAACCAATCTAGGGTTGATATCAATGCCATCAGCCGAAGTTCCGTTTGTGCCAATAACCAAATCGATTAACCCATCGCCAGTCATATCATGAAATAAAGGAGCTGTATTAGTTCCCGGATATAAGATGTCGGTAATCAGATAATTTTTATCAGAAAGTGTGAATATTGGCGTTAGTCCTGCTGTTCTATCCACCTCAAATGTCCAGATGTGATCAATGGACTGAGCACTAAATCGCTCATTCGGACACACAATCAATTCTTCTTGCTGGTCATTGTCAATATCTTCATAAAATGAACTCAGGAATAGCTCTATTTCTGCCGGATTGGCACCATTTGGAAAGCGCACTTCCTGATCTGTAAAGTGAGCCTGATCGATTGTACCGCTATTAGTGAGCATAACAAGACCGTTATAAGAAATGTCACCAAGGATTAAATCCGGGAGGCTGTCACCTGTAATTTCTATAGATGTTACCGTTGATCCGGAATGTCTGGTAGCGGCTATCGTTTCATCGGGTGTCCAAAGAAATGAGGCACAAATACCAGCTTGAGAACTGAGCGTAACTTCTTGAGAAAACCCGCTTTCAACCATCCCTCCGTAGCAGTTGTCCTCTATCCGATATACTAGAGAATCAAGAGGAAATCCCATTTCTACAGCTAAATTTTTATAATAATAGACCGTGGTCCCTGAAGGTTCAAAGGCGACAATATCAAGGTCACCAT
>JAJCYJ010000122.1 GCA_029262975.1 Saprospiraceae bacterium | reverse complement strand
ATTCTAATTGATATGGACCTGCTCCTTCCACTTGCTCTTTGCTAAACTTGACACTTGAAAAGTCTGTACCAACCTGGACAAAATCATCGTCATTCATTAGTTCGGACAGTTTCGCTTCATCTTTTAATTCCTTAAGAGTCACATTTTTTAGTACTCCCTGAGGATCGAAGAAATGATGTGGATAGACCTGTGCGCTTAGTATTATTTCTTTATTAAGAAAATGATTGTCATATGCGAAGACAGTAAATATTTTAGGATTTTTGACATCTGATTCTACATGCACAATATCGTTTAGAAATGATTTCCAAGCTGGTGATTGAACCGAAGGATGTAATGCTATCTTATATGTAAATAATACGTCCTCACCACTTACATCACTTCCATCCAGCCAAACTGCCTCATCTCGTATCTTCATGGAATAGGACATCAACCCAGCATATTCACCGTCAGTTACGAGCTGACCAACAGGCACTTCTTCTATCAATACCGGTTTTAATTCTAAAGTCTGAAAATCATAATCTGCCAGGCTCAGAAAGATATATTGGTAAGCTTCCCGAGCTAATGAAGTCTCTGCCAGAATCGGGCTAAGCGTTTCGGGTTCATCGAACATTCGAACAACAACCTGACTTAATGCTGTTTCTTTGGTAGAAGATTCATTTTGACGGCAGCCTGAAATCAGAAGGCATAGGAGCATACCGATAAAAAATTGAACAAAATAGTGGTTAAAGGCTTTCATTGTCGGATATTTTAACTCATGGACGACAAAGTTAATCTCTTAGCTCTTCTTTTTAATATAAGATTTGTATAACTATGAAAACAGTAGTAATTGCCGGAGGAACAGGGACTGTAGGTTCAAGACTCAAAGAAATTCTTGAAGTCCAGGGCTTCAGTGTACTTATCCTGAGCCGTAATAATCAAAAGGCAAGTGAGGATGATTCAATAATTCTCTGGGACATAAAAAAGAAGCAAGTAGACGATCGATTCAATGAGGCAAATATTATCATTAATCTTGCCGGGGCCGGTATAGCTGATAGCAGGTGGACAGAAGAAAGAAAAAAGTTAATTATTAATAGTAGAGTCAACACGACAAGATTTCTCATTGAAGAAGTCTTGAGAAGGTCTATCACCTTAGACCATTTTATTTCAGCCTCAGCTATAGGATTTTACGGAGATGGCGGGCACGACGTCCTTACTGAAGAAAGTGGTATTGTACAGGATGATTTTTTATCCAGAGTTTGCCAATTGTGGGAGCGTGAAGCTAGAAAAGCAAGTGCCATAAGTAAGCAAGTAGCAATTATCCGAATTGGAACAGTCCTCTCCCCTAAAGGTGGCGCACTTGAAAAGATGAGTAAGACGATCCCATTCGGGATTGCTAATGTGCTTGGTTCAGGCGAACAATTAATGAGCTGGATTCATGTCGATGATCTCTGCGGTATCTTTCGGCATATTATTGAAGATAATTTAAATGGCATCTACAACGCAGTAGCTCCTAAAGTATATGACAATAAAAACTTTACCAGGATACTTAGAGACACTCTAAACAAACATGCACTTCTGGTACCTGTACCTGAATTCGCCCTAAAAATAGCACTTGGAGATATGTCGCGTGTCGTCCTGAACAGTTCAAATGTCAGTGCTGCCAAAATAATAGAAAGTGGATATAAATATATTTATCCTGATTTACAGAATGCACTTACAAATATATACCAGAACGAATAGGTATAAACAGCTAATTATCAGAGGTATCTATGATGGTTTATCAAAGACCTCGATTTCCTTATTTACTTTAATAAGGTCTGTAAAATGTCCTTTGAACCTTGTCGCGCGAACCATGTGATTATCAATCCAATGATAATTTCCTCCCCTTGGCTTATCCATTAACAGACCCTGGTATTTAAAGCCATGTTTTTTAAGCCAGATTTCTGTCACTCTTCGATGTTCTTCAGTACGAGATGTGAAGAATGTTATAATATGACCTTCATCATACCATTTGTTGACTATTTCGAGCGCATCCGCATAAGGCTCACACGTAACCATTCTCTCCGGCTCTTCATTCGGTACGTCATCACAAATAGTACCATCTATATCAATTAAATAATTCTTTACATCAGAAGGAAGTATAGGGCTTAAAAGTCTTCCTCGTTCATCCTTGATCTCCTTTAGATTGTGATCTGTCATTAATTAAATTTTAAAATATCTTGAGGATTAACTGGTTTTCCGTTGTGCCATATTTCGAAATGCACATGAGGGCCATTAGACAATGTCCCTGTGTTTCCGATGATGGCGACCGCTTCTCCAGCGGCGACAAAGGTACCTTTCTCTTTTAATAATTGAGAGTTATGCTTATAAAATGACAAAATGTTATTGGTATGTTGAATACCAATTGAGTAACCAGTCTCTAAATCCCAACCCGAGCTAAATACAAAGCCATTCATCATAGAAAGAACTGGAGTTCTTGCTGGTGCCAGAACATCGACTCCGTAATGTTTTATATTCGGATCGAACTCTGAACTAACGATACCATTTACAGGACTCACTACTTTGTGCTCTGCAAGCGCTTCGTATAATTCATTTCCTTCAGCTAAGAGTATTTGGTTATTTTGATTTGTGCTAAGTGCTGGAGATAAATAGGATTTATTTTCTCCAGCTTCTGTTACCATCATCTGAATATCTGAAGGAGTGTTCAATTCTACAACAGTTCCTGCTTCTTTTTCTGCCAGCCCGGTGCTTAAAAACGTTCTTAGTGCCGTTATATAGGTGTCCTGAGCATCAATTTGAACGCCCAATTCATCTACACCATCTACTAGCTCTAAAAAATGTTGGTTCGTCTCAATTTGACCATAACCGGGAATCAACTGTCGCAAGGGCGTGAATGCAACCAAAGAATAAATAGCTCCGCATAATAGAAGAAGAACTATTGAAAAAAGAATATAAATATTACTGAGAGACAGGTTGAACGACCGAATTTCCCGAAAGTCATCTGATCTATACACCACGAACCTATAATCTTCAGAGGATCTAAGCTCCTTATTAGGCTTATTATCAATACTATGACTCATGACTTATGGTGATACTATTAAAATAATTATGTTCTTTTGAATGTTATTGATATGCCTCTTTATTGACGCTAAACTATTATTATGACCACATGTCACGAATGGCAAAATTATACTAATTAATTATAGATGTCTACAGACAACATGTGCGCTTATCAAAAAGGTCTCTAACGAATGAAAACTAGATTAACTTATCTCTCTTTTGGTTTGTCTTTTATCGTATTACTTTCAGCATGCGTTACAACTAAAAAATCCAAAGCGGATACCGGTTGGTTAAAAACTAAGATGCATGATCTCAATGCTCACTTCAATGGATATTGGAATGCAAACGAATTGTACAAAGCCAGTGTACAACAACTCGATGATACTCATGAGGACAATTATAACCAGGTTTTGCAAATTTATGCATATGGGACTGAGGATGACCGAAAGAGTGTCGAGGATAATATGGATAAAGCCATTGAGAAAGTAGTAAAGGTCGCCGCACTTCATGAACCCAGTAAATGGGTAGATGATTGTTATGTCATGATGGGCAAGGCACAATATTTAAAGGGTGACTATGAATCTGCCCAGGAGACGCTTGAATATTTTGTAGAAGATTTCAATCCAAAAGATCCTAGTTCGCGTGTCTATAAGTCACCTGACCGTAAATCCTCTTCGAAGGAAAGAAAGAAAAAACAAGCTGATGAACGAAAAATTCAAAAAGAAGAAAGGGAAAAAATAAAAGAAGAAAAAGTAAAATCAAGAAAACAGCTAGCCAAGGAAAGAGAGAAAGCAAGGAAACAGGCCGATAAAGAACGAAAACAACGAAATAAAGATCGAAAAAATGGAAAACGCCCGGCCACACCAGATCCAACAGTAGTCGCTGTCGAAGAAAAAGAACCTGAACCAATAGTTACAGGTACAACCAGTATCAATGATGAAATCCCCGTTGACCCTGATGAAGCGTATATTCAGCAACTCGAGGTAGAGCAACAGAAAAATAAAAATATCAAAATTGAACAGGGCAAGACAGGTGGGTTTTTAAAACACAAAGCGGCTTATTATGAGGGCATGTTTTGGCTCGTTCGAACATTCATAGCTCGAGAAAAGTGGATAGAGGCAAATTATTTTCTGGACAAACTAGAAAAAGACGAGCACGTCCTCAAAAATATCCAGAAAGAGGTTCCAGTAGTGAGAGCAGACTATTTTCTCCAACAAAAGGACTACCGAAATGCAATACCGGCTTTGATTCATGCTCTTGACATTAATGATGATCGCAATCTAAAAGCACGCATGGCTTTTATCCTGGCTCAAGCATATCAAATGAACGGTCAGGCAGCTGAAGCATATAAGGCTTTTGAATCAGTTAAAAAGTATAAGACTGATTTTGAGATGGATCTACACGCTGAACTCAATCAATTAAAAAACGCGTGGGCTTCTGGAAATACTTCGAGTAATGATGCAACAAAAAAGCTTGAAAGATTGGCGAAGCAAGATAAAAACAGAAACTACACAGGTAGTATTTTTTCAACAATAGCTGAAATAAAACTTGCTGAGGGGGATCAAGCAGGAGCCATGGAATACTTTAAAAAGGCACTTGCTGGCAGCAATGGTAATGGAGTTAAGTCTGAAATATATTATCGTCTTGGCACCTTATTTTTTGCATCTGAACAGTACTTACAAGCTAAAATCTATTATGATAGCACATTGGTTGTAATGGATGAAAAAGATGCGAGATTTGGGCCAACAAAGAATTTTGCAACCAGTCTTAAGGATATTGCCAAAAATATTGAAATAATTAATGTTAAAGATAGCCTACTGCGATTAGGGGCACTTTCTGATAACGAG
>JAJCYJ010000121.1 GCA_029262975.1 Saprospiraceae bacterium | reverse complement strand
AGGAGCATTCAATGAAAATGGGCATGACAACACCTATATTGGAAAGAATACTGGAGGTACGAATACGTCAAGTACAAGAAATACATTCATAGGATTTGATGCTAGTCAAACTACAGACAGTGACTCGCTGGACCGTTCAATAGCTTTAGGGTATAACGCCCGGGTAAATTGCTCCAGTTGTGCCGCTATAGGAGGTGTAGGGGGTGATGCAGTCAAAGTAGGAATTGGTACTGATACTCCATCTCGGACATTAGACGTAAGAGGCGAATTGTTTGTTAAAGGGACTAATGGAATTGCCTTTTTCCAGTCAAGTGGAGCAAATTCTCACATAAGATTTGAAAATAATAATGGAGTAAGTGGTACCTCGGTTGGCTATTTTGATAACGGTACCGATAAATACTTTTTCATTGATACGCCTGAACCGGGTTTTGGAGAATTTGTTATTCTTGAAAATGGATTTACAGGAATAGGTGATCCTGCGCCCCAGGTGGCCCTTGACGTAATCGGCAGTATTTTTTATACAGGAAATATAGCCGATGTATCAGACATTCGGTTAAAAGAAAATATAATCTTAATTGAAAATCCAATTGATAAAATTGCTCACATAAAGGGTTTTACCTACAATCTGATAGGAGAAGCAGAAAGAAGCGCTGGTGTGGCAGCACAGGACGTTCAAAAAGTTCTTCCTGAAGCAGTGCTTGAAATTGGTGACGGTTATTTGGGTGTGGACTATACCCAATTAGTACCCTTATTACTCGAAGGAATAAAACAGCAGCAGTTAGAGATAAATACGCTCAGAAAGGAAATGGGAGAAATCAAGGCGTTATTACAGTCGCAATCTTCAAAAGGTGCAGATGAGGATTCCAACTAGGCAATAAAATGATTTTTGATATCTCCTTTCCTACCTGGATCACGAATTAAGCTAATTGTCAGAGTCTTACTATAAGCAACTTAGTCAAAGATTATACAAGAATTAATGTTTTCCATATTGCTTTGTTGATGCCTGGTAATATTTCGATTTGCACTTTCCATAATTCTGTTAATTATCAAATATTGACAATTATAAACCCGACTGATTTTGTAATTCGCCTCTTTTGTCTGAATCAGGGTTAATAGAATTATAAAATTTTCAGAATATGCCGACAGCGGTTTAACAACCATTTCTGAAGGCACCTAGGCACATAGACACTTAAGCACCATTCTTTGTCTGAATCAGGATTTTGCTAGATTCTATTTGAAGAGTGATGGTGATCGTCTCGTATTGCATGCATTTTTTTGATGCTAATTTATATTTATATTGGGATTACTCCTGAATATCGCTCAATAGGGAGCATTCAAATTTGAATATCCATTACATGAAAAGGGCGACCTTCTTTTCCAATTTCTTGCTATAGCTTCTTGGAATTGAGCTTCGCCATGACCTGCTCCTTGTAGTTTCGGCCAATTGGAATAAACTTGTTTTGCAATTCCAAGCCTTGATTTGAAAATGCATCCACGTGAATAGTGGACACAATATACGAACGGTGGACCCGCATGAAGTACGCCTCAGGCAGCCGTTGTTCGATCATGCTAATCCGATGGTGAGCCACATATTGCTTTCCTTCAGTCACAACACGTATATAGTCCTTTAAACTTTCAATATAGAGTATATCCTTCAGGTCAATTTTCACAGATCGCTTGCCTATATTCAAATATACAAATGCAACATCAAACTCGACTTTAGGAGCTCGGTGTGATTCTGAAAACAAAGGGGTTTGCAACACTTTGTTGACAGCGAGCAAGAATCGGTCAAAAGTTATAGGCTTGAGCAAATAATCAACAACTTCCAATTGAAATGCTTCATAGGCATATTCTTTGTAGGCAGTGGTCAATATGATTTTAGGCCGATAAGCAAGGGTCTGGATGAAATCTATTCCTTTAATCACCGGCATTTGGATATCCAAGAACAATACATCGACTTTCTCCTTGTTCAACACAGAAGAAGCCGCGATGGCGTTTTCGCATCCCGCTACCAGCTCCAGATCCGGCAAGAGTGCAATGTGCCTTTGCAAAAGTTCAATAGCCAGGGGTTCGTCGTCAACAACGAGGCATTTGAGTTTCATCGAAGATTAATCCTTAAAGTGACCAAATGAGTATCTTTCCCTTTTACAATGGTAAGATCAAACTTTTCTTTATACAACAATTCCAGTCGACGGCGCACATTTTTTAGACCAATACCTTCACGATATCCCATCTGATCATCTGACTCCTGTGATATATTGTTTTCCACCTTCATGGTAAGTTCTCCTTCCTCTGAGCAGATATAAATAGTGATCCAGCTACTTTCAATTCTCCCACTGGCTCCATGTTTGAAACTGTTTTCTACGAATGGAAGCAAGATGAGTGGTGCTATTTTTTCTCCTTTTACAGGTCCTTCTATGACAAATGACAAGTCCAATTTTTTTCCATAGCGAATTTTCTCAAGGGCCGCATAATTTCTTAAATAATCGACCTCTGATTCTAAAAAAACTGAGTTGCCAATAGCGTCATATGACATATACCTCAACAATTCTGACAACTTCTCTATGACAAGAGGTGCTTTATCGGATTTTTGCAGTGCAAGCGTGTACAAATTGTTGAGCGTGTTAAACAAAAAATGCGGATGAATTTGTGCTTTTAAAAATTTGAGTTCAGCTTCGAGTTGAGACCGGGTGAGTTCTTGAATTACCTGCTCTCTTCTTTGTACATACTTCATGAATTTTAGTCCCAATGCCAAGAATAGCAGATAGAGGGCAATGAGCACCTGTGAGAGAAGCCGTACAATTTGTACTTTCAATGGAGCAGTATCATTCTCCATCTGAGAGAAGATCGAATGCTGCAACAAGGTCGCAGCAATTACGATGATCGCTGTCAGACCGACAAACAAAAGATATTTACGTTGCAGCAGAAATTTGGGAAATAGAAGATACAGGACTGGATACACAATGATCATCTTGAATGGCAACGTCATCCCTATGTACGTGAGGCTCATCCAATATCCCTCCACCGACATCAAACTGAACATCAATAAATGAACAAGCCAGAATGTCAGATGCTGGCTTGCCCTGATCCAGTTGTTTTGTGAAAGTATGTATGATTCTAATCCTTTGCTCATGACCGGATTACAAAAATACTCTTCATTATGTCCATATTTGGATTTCTTAGTCCAACTACAGGATTTGACTCCCGATCGACTGATTTTTCAGATAAACGACTAAAGGTGACATTCCAGGTAATCCGTCGAGTTACTGTGCAGTACATCTATAAAGACTTCCAACAGGATTCTCATAGAGCTAGATTGCATGTAAATTAAAACCATATACAATGAAACATTTTTTTTACTCACTCAGATGTACCGCATTTTTATTTTGTTTCACACTTTCCCTTTCTTTAGTTGCGCAATTGGAAATTCCACAGGCTAGTCCAAAAAGTAAGGTCGTTCAAACAGTTGGTGTTTCTACGATTACAGTGAATTATTCGAGACCTCAGGTAATTTCAAATGACAATGACCGAACTGGCAAAATCTGGGGTCAACTTGTACCCTGGGAGATGACACTGAACAATTTTACCGGAAGAAGTTATCCATGGCGTGCCGGAGCTAATGAAAATACAGTAATATCATTTTCGCATGATGCTAAAATAAATGGGACCGCTATCCCAGCAGGAAGTTATGGATTTCACATCATACCGCACGAAGATGGTAAAGCCACACTGATATTTAATACGGAAGATTATCATTGGGGTAGTTTTCAATATTCCGAAGAAGCAGATGCACTCCGGGTGGTTGTCAATACTGAGGAAACAGATTTCAGAAACATGCTGACATTTGATTTTCCGGAAGTGAATTCTGATACCGTGTTGTGTCAACTGAATTGGGAGCATAAAAGTTTTCCTTTTAAGGTGGCGTTTGAAACTAAGCCGAACACAATCACGAGCATAAAAGAACAACTTGGTCAAACCCTGGGCTTTACCCAGTCCACGTATGTCCAGGCAGCTAACTATTGTCTCACAAATGATTATAAATTGGACCAGGGACTAACATGGGCAGATCGAGGTATTTTGAATTCTGGCGGAACATTCCAACTTTTTCGCGTAAAGGCAGATATACTTCGGAAAATGGAAAAAGTGGCTGAAGCAGACAAGATCATGGATCAGGCACTTGAGATTGCCACAGTAAGGGACGTGCATAGCTATGCTTCGTCGCTTGTATCTAAGGATGCAGAAAGAGCTATGAAGGCTTTTACGCTCAATTATGAGCGAATGGATCAGTTTAAGCATCTCTCAGAAGTAGATCGTTTTACAGTTGTTGCAGGAATGGCTGTAGGTTATCGTGGTTTAAAAAATAAAGAGAAGGCTCTGGAATTTGCTCACAAAGCGCAGGAAGTAGCCCCCGCCAATTTTAAAGGGGCACTTACCGGATTTATTCAGTCGCTTGAGAGCCTTTGATAAACGTTCGATTAATTTTAGTAAGAGGGTTGATCGGGTTTCTGATCAGCCCTTTTCATTTATACCTGATGATTTAAGTATTACAAAAGGAGCTGAATGCGATTTCCTGTATCGTTGTATTTGATAATTTAGTCTGAATCGGCCTGTCTACCAGAGAGGTAGGAATTAATAGAATTTTAGAGTTTTCAAATTTTTATTTATAGAGTGATAGAGATCGTTTCGCTATGCTCTCATTTTTCTGTTGCTAACTTGTATAGAGATTGGCATTTCTCTTGATTATCTCACAATAGGGAAATTTAAAATTCGAACATCTTTTACTTGAAAAGGTCGACTTCGATTTTCCAATTTCGTGCTACAACATTTTGGAATTCAGTTTCGCCATAACATGATCCTTGTAGTTCCTGTCAATTGATTTTATTTGACCTATATGCTTCAATTTGGCCATGTTTTACGCTCATTTAACAATTGCAACTTGACAATTATTCGTAGAAACACACAATTAGTAAGCGAAGTAGCAAATGATGAGAATGTTATTAACAAGCACCGGATCCAGGCTCAGCAATGAGGGTCATATGGATCTTAATATCCACATATTTTTTTCAAGATTTAGAGGAACGTATTCTCATGATACTAGAACCAATTAAAAAGACACTTGCTCTCCTTCTGCAACCGCTGCAATGAATGTTTTGGTATTGAAGTGCTCTCTGCAAAGGAGGATAAAACAATTATCTATAATAGAACAGCATTCGTTAAATGTTAGGAACTTTAGTATAAAGTTGTTCAATTTAAAATTGATTGATATAAGTAATTTTGCTTATTAATTGTTTTTTATTTACAGCTGAATTTACGAATTCATTTAAGGAGTCATTAACAATTACATACAGGTAGGACAATGGCTTAAACTCCCAAGACAAACGTACATTCCAGTTTCTAAATTCATTTTGAATCTTTTCAGTTTCAATACGATCAAACTGATATTGATAAAAGGTTTGTAACTGCAATCTTGGGTTTAACGCAAGCCTTAATTCAGGTGTAATAAGAGTCCTGCTGAGATCACTATTATCAACGCCCAGGCTTTTCACTTTGTTATACTCATAATTTAGAGTAAAAAATGTTTGAGGCAGCAGAGCTATTGTCAGTCCCGTAGTAAAAGAACCTAAACTTCCATCGTAGAAACCTCCCCAAGAGAAACCCACCTTCCATGATATTTTACCAGAACTGTCAGAACTATAGTTTACAGTATTTTGAATAAATGAATATGCTCCAGGATCAATTGCTACTCCAAGTGGGGAAAATTTATTTTCAAGCCTTTGATAGTTAGGCGCAATCAAAAATGAAAAAGATGAACCATCCTGGAAGGTAAGAAATAATGGATAAATACTCCATATTCGTTCCAAAACCGTTCTCTGATCAGCACTAAAAAGAGTCATAAAAAATACAGCGGGTTCATAAGATCGTATAAATTTGGGAAGCCATTTCGGTCTTAATATGTAAATAAATGCTGAATTTATGTTGAAATAATTACTTCTTCCTATAAAACCAACTTCAGGATTATACTCTTTATTTACATAGTTGAAAATGAAAGTGGAAAAAATATTGTTGGAATTATAATTAAGTCTTGTTGTTCCGGCATAACCATCTCCTCCTAATCCTTTTGTTTCGGACTTGGTTAACATAAAATTCAATGATAGCGGATCATTTAATCGTATTAAACCATCGATTGAACCTGTATAGTTATAGCTACTGGAATCAGAATTGATATGATCTTTTAGGGATGCCGTCACAAGCCCTCCTATTCGATTTTGCTTTCCATAGTTTTGGGAATATCGGGCAACGGCTACCGTAGCGGCTGCATTGCCATTACCTCTTCCCTGTCTTATAATCATTCCTCCAATATTTTTATCTATGTCCCTATGTGTACCCCTCAGCCCTGCATTAATTGGGAGTGGATTGCCCATATCATCTAATCCAATTCTTCGACTAAAGAAAGGTTGTATTACTCCCTTATTACCTATTGAAAATAGATTACTATTTTCTAAAAAAAATTGTCTTTTTTCAGGAAAAAAAACTGAAAAACGCGAAAGATTGACAACGTTTCTATCTACCTCTGCTTGAGCAAAATCTGTATTTATCGTAAAATCTAAAACAGTGTTTGGTCCAACGGCCCATTTGATTTCACCACCAACCTCCGCTTCAGGGCGTTTGAATAAGTTAATGTTCGAAGTGTTTTCTTCTTCCATCGCTATTAAGGCATAGGGCTGAAATTGAATATTTGTAGTCGGAGGTGGTGGGTTTAAACCTTTTAAAATACCCGCGTAATCCATCCTTGTGACTGGAAAAGTCCTTGGTACGGACGACCAAACGGAAAGTTCATTAGATCTTCGGGCAAGTCTATAAAAATTCACGCCCCATTCTTTATTGTCTTTAGGATATCTTAGAGTTGACCATGGAATTTCTATTTCTGCGCTCCAGCCTGTATCATTAAATTTAGCACGAACGTTCCAAATAGCATTCCAATCTAAATTTTCATTACTTCCATCAGTAACAAGTAAATCTCGTTGTGCACCAAATGGGTTTATTTCAAATGCTTGACTATTTCTTTCATCTAAAAAAGGATCCAGAGTTAAACCGAAAACATCATGATTTTTAAAATCGAAATCTCTTCTTAAATTAGGAGCACGGATACCATTTTTGCCTAAACTATCAATACATATCACTCCTATATAAATATTTTTAGAATTATAAACGACCTTGACTGTTGTTTTGAACTTTGCAATACTACCTTGGTTTGGTTCAACTTGAACAAACGCTTGTGTAAACGCCGCTTGCTCCCAAAAAGATTCGTCTAAAACTCCATCAACGATAATTTTTTTTTCAATTTTACAGGCATCCAAAACCAGCTTATTATTTAATGGAGCAAAAGTTTTTTGACTATTAGTTGATGTAGATATTAATACACAAGTAATCGCTATTAGAAATTTCATAAGAAGTTATAAATTTTCTATTTTAATACTATTTCTATTAGGTTAATCGTATTGTCACCAGGGTTTCTATCTATAAGTTTTATCAAAGGATCTATACCGGCAGAAGAGGGCAACTGATCCACTTTAATTTTATGTTCGCCTTTCCGATTATTGAAAAAATGTTTCTTTAAGTAAATCAGTTTTTCGTCACCAGATCCATCTTTTGAATAGACTCCAACATCCATCCAATCGTTAATACCAACATCTGTAATGTTTCCAAGACTGTCTGCTTCTATTTTGCGAGCATCAAACTTAAGATCAACCCAATATTCGTCTTTGGATATTTTCGTATATGTGGACTCCTTCACAAGGTTTTCATAAAGAATAATTTTTTCAAAGGAATCTGTAATAAAGTTTTGCAGACTATCAGGTGTTACTTCTCTAAGGTAGCCCAGAAAATCATTTGTCGTTACGTATCGACCACGAGTCTCAAAGGATGTCCAATCTTGCAGTAAACATCTAAGTGCCGCGTTCACTTTATCTTCTCCAATGTAATCCTGAAGTGCGTACATAATCTTAACACCTTTGGCATATAGAATATATTGTTGGTTTTCGGCCAATGCTAGTGGCATTTCTTTTTTTTCTTCAGCCGTCCTGCCGATTAAGTAGCGATTTAACTCTTGCTTTAAGAACTCCCTGATTTTCTCTTCTGGATAATTCTGTTTCATCACCATTAAGGCAGAATATTGTGCGAGTGTTTCTGAAAATACGCCACTACCTTGAACATTAGCTCCGTGCAATTGATGCCCCCACCATTGATGTGCCATTTCGTGGGCTGTAACAAAATAGGCCACATCTATGTCGTTTTCATCTTTTACTTTTGCCATGAAGCCAACACCTTCTGAAAAAGGAACCGTATTTGCAAAGGACTGAGCATTGGTACCATATCGGGGATATTCAAGAATTCGCATTTGATTGAATTGATAGGCACCAAAATTTTCAGAAAAGTAGATTAAAGAATTTTTCATTCCCTGCATCATGCTTTCCAGATTGTACTCATGCCCTTTGTGATAATAAATCTCCAAATCAATATTCCTTTGACTATTACCTTCGGAAAGCCTGACTTTATCTTTCAATACTTCATACTTGGCGGAAACAATTCCAAAGAAAGGAATCATCGGTTGATCCATTTTATAATGAAAATATCTTCTGTCATTTTCAATCCATTCTTTTTGAAGGTACCCCGGAGCAACGGCAATTTGCTCAGCCGCTGTTCCAACAATAATCTCGAAATCTGTTCCATGAGAATCGTCGCTAACAAAATTAATAACCAATCCTTCAGGATTTTCACGAGTCATCATGCGACTTTTAGGGGACAAGCCGTAGCTTTTCCTCTTGTTGTCTGAGGAAATTTCAACGGTTTCGCTATAACCCAGAGATGGAAATTCCATATTGTTCAGGAATGTACCGTTATAAACAATTGAAGTATTCGTCAGATCCTCCTTAAAACCACGTGTGATATATTCCAGCTTAAAATTGAGCTCAATGGAGTCGCCTGTTTCTAATGGAGTTTCTAATTGATGGATGAAATAACTGAAGTCCTTGTAACTTTCTATGACTGTTGAAGGCTTGCTAAAAATCACTTTCTTATAGTGGGCATCATGGTCCTGACTTAATTGAATGTGAA
>JAJCYJ010000120.1 GCA_029262975.1 Saprospiraceae bacterium | reverse complement strand
TGTAATCTGCATCTCACGCTCACCTTTTTTCATCTTTTGAAGTCTCACTACTTCACCCTTCAATTCACGTGCAGAGTTGTAGAATCGAATAAATATTTCGCTAAACCAATCTTCATTGATATTTAAGTTTTCCAGACTCAGTTCTACAAAGACATACCTCGTCTCAAAATCCGGAAACTCGATGTAGTAAGTGCGATCTTTCCCTTCATTATTTTGATCGTAATTGCCTTCGAAATATTCTACCTGTGTTATACGGATGGCCTCATGTATGGATTTGGTAAATGATGGGGCAAGCTCCTCTACATAAAAATATTTTGTCGCGATTTTACGGCTATCTATATAAGCCTCCCAGCAGTACTTGCCTTTTTGCCAGAACATACCACGATCTTTCTGACCCCATCCCTCCCGAATATAAGCGACGTGATCATGCTTAGAAATCGTTCGATTGATTTCAAGAGCGCAGATTTCCTTCTTTTGCCGTCCTAGTCTGTAGCATTTTAAATTTATGCCTACATCCCATGATTCGATTTCGTAGTATTTATTAATAATCGATAATTCCGCATAGACATAACTCAGGGTGCTTTGCTCAAAAACCTGACGGTATTTTTTCTTATTGCCTGCAAGCCACTCTGTAGAAGAATACACTTTGAGGTCTTTGTATTTAAATGTATCGATTTGAGATACCTGTTCGGATTTATTCATATTAGTTCATATTCCGGGGGTAGCAGAAATATTCTGAATATCTTATGGTAAGCTAAGAAATTGTAGCCAGAAATGCACGTAAATTTGACAAAAGATCGCCCCGCTTACATCAAAATTTATCCTAAAATGGTATAAATCAGATATTATTAGCAGATGTTAATATCTTGCGGCCCTTTAGAAATCAGGATAATGAACCGAACTATCATTCCTGGTGTTATTGAGGACTAATGGTAAGAGTAAAATTTAGATTTGAAAATCCTTCGATAGAAGAACAAGTTGTCGAAGGTTATTTTAAGGGTGAATCTATCCTTGACATCACTGAAGATGCGGACATTCACCTTAATCATAATTGTGGGGCAGTATGCGCCTGCAGTACATGTCACGTCTATATAGAAAAGGGAGAAGATCATTTAAAGGAAATCAGTGATAGGGAGGAGGATTTTATTGATCGGGCGACAAATCCGCGTATTGAATCCAGACTTGGTTGTCAATGTATTATCCTTGATGAAGAGGCCGAGATCGAAGTGATTATTCCTGATCAGTCTGGGATAATTGGTCATGAACATTAATACTGACAATAAATAAGACTATATATGGCTTTTGAAGAATTGGATAATTTACCCATTAATTGGCAGGATCACGAGGATATTGCCATGGGTCTTTATGATAAATTTGGAGATGATTTTACTGAAAGTAATATCTATCGGATCAGATTTACCGAACTCATTGAATGGATCCTGGAATTACCCAACTTTGAAGGAAAAAGGGAAGGTTGTAGTGAGGGTCACCTGGAGCAGATTCAGGCGAAATGGGTCTATGAATGGCGCGATAATCAATAAATTCTAGTTTTGGCGATACTGAGGCTTTTAAGAATTCCCAACCTTCTTATTTTAGTCGCTACTATATGTATTATTGTCAACTTTATCATCTACCCTCCTCTTATTTCCAATGGCATAGCGCCTCTTCTTACTAATAAGGAATACTATTTACTTATGTTTATCGCACTTTGCCTGGGTGCTGGTGGTTACGTCCATAATGATATAGTGGACTTACAATCGGATGACATGAACCAAAAGCGGCTGATCGTGGGGTATGATTTGTCCAAAAAAATAGCTTATATATTTTATGCGTTCTTGAGTTTTGGGCCTCTACTGTTAGTCCTTTCCTTATCTATGGAAGTAGGAAAACCTGAATACTTTGCCTGGTATTTGGGACTGGTCGCTATTTTTTGGCTGTATAACATGTATCTTAAAAGACTTCCGCTTATTGGTAATATAGTAGTTGGGCTATTATGTTCATTCGCAGTTATTCTTCCTTTTCTTATAGATCTGAATGCATTGTATGAATTGCGCATGACAGACGTATTAGGTTATAAGCGGGTTTATCACTTCATATGGACCTATGGCATTTTTTGCTTCATGGCTAATTTCATAAGGGAAATTGTCAAGGATATTGAAGACATTTCCGGAGACCGACATGCATCCTATAAAACTTTGCCTGTTGTCGCAGGTATTTCTTTAACGAAGCGCATTATTCAAGCCCTAACTGCCATTTTCTTGCTCATTATTTTATTCTGGAGTTGGTATTACCTGGCTTTTCAGTTATTGTCAATACTTGTGGTTGTTCTGCTGCTTGTGATCCCTTTGATGGTCCTTTTATATCAAGCATTTACCATCCATGAAGGGCATGAATTTGGAAAATTAAGCCGTAATTGGAAAATCTTTATGCTGCTTGGTTTAGTCTCACTGATGATTTTAACTCGTTTATTATGAATCCACTTTTACATTTAGAGGACTACGAATTGATACTTGGCTCTTCTTCTCCCAGACGTTTCGAATTATTCTCTGGATTAGGTATGACATTCCGTGTGATAGCAAGTGACAAAGATGAAATAATTCCAGAAGGTATGGACCCTTCACGAGTCCCCGAGTATCTCTCAAAATTTAAATCTGATGACATAAAAGAGTCTCTTAATCAAGATTTTCTGCTTGTTACTGCAGATACGATAGTCGTGTATAAAGGAGAGATTTTGGGCAAACCGGCAGATAAGTCTAATGCAAAGAGTATGATTCGTACACTGGCAGGAAACACTCATTCGGTTATCACCGGGGTAACAATATGTACTCAAAAGCAGGCAGTTTCGTTTTCTGAAATCACACAGGTAGGGCTGTCATCAATGACAGACCATGAAATCGACTGGTATGTCGAACATTATAATGTATTAGACAAAGCGGGAGCTTATGGTATCCAGGATTGGATCGGTATGACAAAAGTCAACAACTTAAGTGGGTCCTATTATAACGTCATGGGGCTACCTGTGGACAAGGTCTATGACGTATTATTAAAATGGCTCTAGCTCAAAAAATTTACTCATCTTTCTTCATTTGTACTTTATATGTAATGAAGACTTTCGATTTGTAAAAATGAACATGTAAGGACACATTTATAAGAAAAATAATCGCTTCAAATCTCACATGGCACAGGCATAATAAGTTATCTAATCATTCAACAACACAATATCGTCCGATTCTAATTTTACCTGTTTGAGCAAGAATGGATTTTTATTCTGCAACCCAAAATCCAAAAAACTTAAATTGCTTATGTGTCCACCATCTATGTTGAAAATACTTTCGATTTTTGTTACCTGCATGGCTCATGACAGGAATAGAT
Source organism: Saprospiraceae bacterium (assembly GCA_029262975.1). Lineage (GTDB taxonomy): Bacteria > Bacteroidota > Bacteroidia > Chitinophagales > Saprospiraceae > JAJRXG01. The sequence goes on along the minus strand of JAJCYJ010000120.1, from coordinate 5,054 downwards.
ACCCGACCATTTTCTCTAATGGCTTTAATATTGAAGTTTTCCGGTGCTATTATGCAAATATGACCGGGAGTATTGGCTATACTTCTTTTTGCTGATATTAATACGACTTGTCCATTGTTCGCGGATTCTTGTGCTTCATGGGGATCAAATACTCTCTTCCAGCCGAATAGTCCTCCCCAGTCAGTCAACCAGTCATAAAGTTTTGAAGCGCCAATCTCATAAACGGATACATCAATTCTTTTATCAACCTTCTTGCCAAGGGTTAAAGCTGCCACTGCTTTATCGCTCCACCAAACACGAGGCAAGTATACACCGCACAAATAAGCATAATCATGTACATAAACGTTGCAGTATGAATTCCTCCCGGAAGCGAGATATCGTTCAGATTTTTCAACATCCAGGTAATTCAAAATCATATTAATTCCCATCACACGACTTGTGACCGACGTTAAATTCCTCTCTGGGCATTTTGGGTCGTTAATTACAAGACTATGCTCTTTAGAAGATGGTGTAATTACTTCTGACTCGCTCCACAGATGTACAGAAGGAATCTTAGGTGTATCAAGATGAACCATCGGCATTATACCTTTTGTTAGTTGGTCGGATTGAATATATGACTCAATATATTTATTCTGATAAAAGGTACCTACACGATACCAATCTCCACGATCCTCAATTAATCTGACTTCATGTCCCCCCGGAATCGAGGTTAATAGAAACCGGCGTGCCATATCGGGTTTAGATCTGAGTTCAATCCAAATTTTATTGACATGATAGATCACGGCATTGGATAATTTTAATTAATGCAATTCCTTTACATTACGCATACATTTTATTGAAATTTTAAAAAGGTACACTAGTTCGTGTAAGGCCTGACCAACTGTTCTGCAATTCAAAATCATTTATTCTCTGCACAATATTAATATCCGAATATGTTTCAATTTCAGTCAGAAGACCAAGACGATCAGCATGTACGACAAGTTGTACTGAGTTACGAGCATTAAACTTGGTCAACATATTTCGTTTATGTTTATCAACTGTCAGATGTGATATGTACAATTGTTTTCCAATTTCTTTAGATGTGTAACCATCACTCATTAATTTTAGAATTTCTGTTTCACGATTACTTACTTTAACGGTAGATGCATTCATTATTAGTAGATTTAAATGTGTAACAATACCTATCGGAAAAGAGGAGATATAGAATTCTTGATTTCTATCAGAAATCACACCACCCCGTCGACAATCAGGCTATTTTCCTTCTAAACTTAAAGAATACCTCGTCAAAAGATAAATTGATATATCTGGCTTTTCCCATCGTTTTTATCTATATATAATATTGTTTTATCATGTATACTATACTGTTTTACAACGAGTTAAGCTATCCTATAGCGTTTATAAAATCCTCATATAAATGATTACCTTTAAGTACTTAATTTTAATACATTATATCAATGCATTCGAGTAAGCTCTTTAAAATTATTGAAAGCTTGTCAAATGAAGACTGGAAAAGATTGAATCGTTTTGTCTTAGGTCATGAAGGTGTAATAGAAGAAGTATTGAATCTATTCAACTATTTATCAAAATACAAGAAAAAATTAGATTCACGGCAACTCAATATTCATAATGCGCATCAAAATATATGTCCCAAAAAAACGAGGAAGCATTTTCGAAATATTATGTCCAGACTAACTAAAGTATTAGAAGACTATCTGCGATGGAATTGGTTGTTTCAACATAAACAAGAATACGACCTCTGTTTGCTGAAAGCATTAAATAATCGAGGACTATATCATCTTTTTGATTTAAAAGCATCCCAATTGAATACTAAGCTTAAGAAATCAAGTAGTACCGATATATGGGCACAATTACAAATCTTGACCATAAGTCATATTTCATTTTTTTCTAACAATCCAATTAAGTCGATAAAAGGAGGACAACTTTTGATGAGTCTATCTAAGAGTCTGATACATTTTACAGGTAATCTGTCATCATTCTATAGAGGTGTTCTTGAATATTATGGAGAAATAACCAATACTGACTTTAGTGATGATCTCAAAAGATTAGAACAAATCTCTAATAATGAGCATAGCACAGATATATCTGCCACATTAAATCACCTTGTTCTATTAAACAGAAATAAAGTTCCACAAAGTTTTCAATATCTGTATAATCGACTTACGAAAGAAGAAAATAAACTTTCATTAGAAATAAGAGCTGCAATTCTCACCAGTCTTATTCATTATGCCTACGAAGAGTATAAATCCGGAAGTAGTAATACGGCCAATGAAATATTAGCCCTTAATGAATATGGGATCACTTCAGGGTTATTACTTGTAAATCAAAAAATTAATACAACTCGATTTGTAAATATTGTCAATGCAGCATGCGCCTGCGGGAGATTTGACAAGGCTGAAGAATTTATAGAACAATACAATTCACTTTTGGAACCGGGGATAAGAAAAGAGACAATTCAAATATCAAGTGCGCAAATATTATTTTATCAATCAGACTATAGCACTGTCATAGATCTCCTGAAAGATGCATATTTTCATTTATTTATGCACAATATGAGAGTTAGATGGTTGCTCATCTGTGCCTATTTTATGGAATTTCGACAAGAAATTGAATTTATGGAAAGCATGATAAGAAACTACAACGGTTTTATAAAGACGAATAAAGATAAGATGAGTCTTTCAAATTTTAAGGCTAGTATGAATTTATCCAATGTACTGAGGGCATTATTAAAAGACCCTTCTAAAGATAGACTAGAAAAAGAGTTAAACGAAGCAGATGAAATTGTATTCCGGTTTTGGATAAGAAATCTGGATATATTCTAATCCATAACACTTAAATAAAAAACAGGTCAGCGAATATTCACTGACCTGTACTCGTTCATGCAGATTATAAACCTTCAGCTTCATCACCAATAATTCTGGCAATAGAAGTCTTGTTACGTAGAGTATTCATAGGTATCCATTTGATAGTTGAAGAGATTAATTGAAAGCGATTCCTTGTACATTATAGCACAGAGATGTGCTCCCGAATGATCAATACGGGCTTACGTCAGTGCATTACAAATCGAAAGAATTGCCGAGACCGAATTGTGATAAGAACTAAAATGAAAATTTAATGGAGACTCCTAATTATCAATTGCATGCCAAGTCTCTAAAATCGATCATTTATAATTTGATATCACTCATGGCTCAATCATATTATCACCTATTAATGGTCAAGAACTTAGAAAGGTCACCCCTTGATCTTAATTATTTTCATAATTTTTACTTATGATAATTTTTAAAATATCTACCAGGGCTTTTATAAACCGAATCTGAGCGTAAAGAGCCAGAATAAGATTGGTGATCTTAATGGGTCAATTATTCTAATTGATCATCAACGAATATGGCTTACTTCAATTTGTCCACAACCTACTTATGGGGTCTATTCAGGACTCAAATACTCTTCGCTACTAACAGATATGAGCTATAATGTGAGGATGAATTCATTCCTGCGATATTCGCAAGCATAGAGAATTAATTTTTGACAGACAAGGCTTGCTCCTGCCAGATAATAATCCATGAACACATTCAGTCGACGGCTTATCACACTTCTCAAAAGAATGAGAAATACAAAAATGTGGCTATTTGAATAGCAGTCCTTAAAAGGAGTACTTATTTTTAAGTATTTTGGAAAGAAGTAAATACATAACAAGATGAAATCCGTGTTATATTCATAAGTTTATCTGTTTCTGCTATTAGTCACCATACCCAAACAAAGTGAGCTGGATTGCAAATATTAAACAAAATGGTAATGATGCCCTTAAAGATATTTATAAAAACCACAGGACCGGGTGTATTACCTGGTTGATGAAGACTTACAACCTCCGGGAAGCTGTAGCCAAAGATGCCTTTCAATTATCGATGATCATTCTATATCAAAATGTTATGAAGGGCAAGGTAGAAGACAAATCATGTAGTCTAAAATCCTATCTATTCGCAATCGCCAAGAATAAAGCCAGGGAACTTCTCAAAACTGAAAGCAAGTATTCAGGAGAAGGCAAAATAAACCTGCTTAAAGAAGAATTAATGGATGGGGTTTCAGAAAAAGTGATGTTTGAACAGGTAATGACCAAAGTGCAGCGAGCACTCATTAAAATGGGTGAACCATGTAAGACTATATTACAATTGTATTATTTTAAGAAAATGAGATTACAGGAAATTGCCGTTTTGGTAGGTCATAAAAAGCCGGGCACCACCAAAACAAAGAAACACAAATGTATTAAGAGACTAAGTGGCATGGTCTCTGACTATAAAGTATTGCAAATTGAATCTTAGTGAGCAAGACATAGACTTAACTGAGCGATATCTGGATGGTACGCTTCAAAATGAAGAACTCGCATCGTTCGAACAACGGCTGGAAGAAGATGATATATTCAAGCAAAATGTAGCAACTTTTAAAGCTATCAAAGCTGGCATTGACCTGGAGGTACTATCCGGGCTAATGGCGGAAATGGATACCTGGGAAGAAGAACACAAGGCCACGGATCAAACTAATAAGCATCTAAACGGCCAAATCAAGAGTACAAAGGAGCATTTGCTGAATGTTGAGCCAAACGATAATGTCATTCCTATAGATTATAAGAAAAGCAGCAGAACCATTTGGATAAGAGTTGGAAGTATCGCCGCAGTGATATTTATGGTTGGCACTTTTATTTGGATAGAGAGAGGACCTTCCAAAATGGATTTATTGATTCAAGAAAATTTCGAACATTATCCGAGCAATATAATATTTACCAGGTCAACTGAGTCCAGCGATTTGTCCCAATTAAAAAGCAAAGCATATGGTTTATATGAAATCCGTGAATATGCTTTATCGGCACCCTTACTGGAACAATTGTTTACTCAAGAGAAAGATACATTAAGTCTTTTTTACTCCGGAATATCCTATTTAGGATCAGGTAATTTAAAAAAAGCAGAAGATTTGCTGAACCGATTTGATTATGATGTTGAAGAAAGTATAAAATTACAGTATCAAGACTTAATCAGTGAACTGAA
>JAJCYJ010000119.1 GCA_029262975.1 Saprospiraceae bacterium | reverse complement strand
CAGAGAGTTTAACGAAGCATGGCCCCGAGGAAGAACGAATCATTATTGGTTTGACCTCAATCGTGATTGGTTACTGCTTACACACCCCGAAAGTCAGGGAAGGATCAGAACTTTTCATGAGTGGAAGCCGGACATATTGACGGATCATCACGAAATGGGATCGAATGCAACCTTCTTTTTTCAACCTGGGATTCCTGCCAGGACAAATCCAAACACACCACAACTAAACCAGGATCTTACCTATAAAATTGGCGAATATCACGGTCGGGCACTGGACAAGATTGGTTCGTTATATTATACCAAAGAGTCCTTCGATGACTTTTATTATGGAAAGGGATCCACATATCCCGACGCCCAGGGATGTATCGGTATTTTATTTGAACAAGCCAGTTCTCGTGGGCATTTACAGGAGACAAGTAACGGCCTATTGACATTTCCATTTACGATAAGAAATCAGGTAACGACCATGCTATCTACTCAAGATGCGGCAGTCGGCCTGAGAAAAGAAATCCTCGAGTACAAACGAAAATCATTTCTTGATGCTCGAAAATTAGCAAAAGATAATCCGGTAAAAGGATATGTCTTTGGTGATCCTAATGACCCGGTCAAAGCCAACCGGTTTATAGAAATTCTCTTGAGCCATAAGATCCACGTCTATCAGCTTGATGAATCCACACAGATAAAAGGTGCTCAATTAGACAAGCGAACTGGGTATGTAGTTTCACTGGATCAAGATCAGTATAGATTGGCCAAATCTATTTTTGAAACAATGACCACTTTCAAAGACAGTTTGTTTTACGATGTCTCTGCATGGACTTTACCACTTGCTTATGATATACCATATGAAGGTGTAAGTATGCTTCCAGGTCTTGGTAGCCGTGTCATGACCAAACCTTCCATAAATGGTCATGTTCATAAATCTGGTTCTGACATTTACGCATATCTAATAGAGTGGAATAGCTATTATGCACCGCGGGCCTTAAAATCATTATTAAAAAATGATGTAATTGTCAAACTGGCCAATGATCATTTTGAAATTCAGATCGCACCAAATGAGTTCAGGAAGTTTAAACCCGGAACACTTATAATACCTGTCGGAAACAACCAAAGAAAATCCAAAACGGAATTAGAAAAACTCATGAATGATGTCGCATCATACAATCATGTTAATATCTATGGTGTTGCTACAGGATTAGTTAAGTCAGGTGTCAATCTTGGGTCTCGCTCCCTATCAACGATTGAGGACCCGAAAGCCATGATCTTAATTGGTGATGGTGTCAATTCATATGACGCTGGTGAAATATGGCATCATCTCGATCAAAATATGGAAATGGCGATTCCTATGATTGAAGCAGAAAGAGTAGCCCGACTTGATCTTTCTAATTACAAAACGATCATAATGCCTGATGGAAATTATAATTCTTTGAAGGGTCAGAAAGATAAATTGAACAACTGGATCAAGGGCGGAGGTACTATAGTGGCTATTAAAGGAGGTATACGTTGGTTGAAAAATCAGGACATCATAAGTCTCGAGTTTCAAAATGGAGATAGTACATCAAATAAAGATGAAGAAACCTTTCCATCCTACAGTGGCGCGGATGAAAAGCGTGGAGCTAAGGTAACCGGAGGCATGATAGCAATGACGGAAATTGATCTGACTCATCCACTATTCTATGGATATAGCAGAAAAGAATTGCCAGTCTTCAAACGAGGTAATGACTATTACAAACCATTAAAGAATAATGTAAACTTCCCTGGAAGATATAGTTCGGATCCGGTATTGAGCGGTTACATGCATAAAGAGAATGCGGCTAAAATGCCAGGGGCTGTTTCTGTATTCAGCACGCGTGTTGGACGTGGAAAGGTCATTGGTTTAGTAGATAATCCTACTTTCAGAGGATACTTTTGGGGAAATAGCAAACTATTTGCAAATGCGATTTTCTTAAGTCATTCTTATTAATTGAGAACTCAAAAGTGAGAATTGAGAATTTGGGAATTGATAATTGATAATTGATAATTGAAAGCTTATGATTACAAAAACTAAAGTTGGAAAATTAATGAGCTTAGGTGCTAAAGTGCTTTTATTTCTATGTGCCTTGAATTGTGTAAAATTGAAAATGTCCTCCTTATAAGGAGGTGGCTGCAGTTCGGAGGATTTGCTTAACTTTTCACTCATGTCTGAAAAAAGCACCCATTCTATGAAGGAAATCCAGAGGAATCCCCCGCCTTCGGCACCCCCTTTGAAAAGTGGGACCATGGCAGGCTGTTTTTTTATTTGTTCGTTGAAAAATATTTGAAATTGCAGTATAACTGAGAGTGGGTTTCCCTTTCTTTATGAGCTGAAGTTGTTCAGCGAAAGTGCCAGGATCACGGCGGGGGTTGGCTATTGATAATGGAGAATTAAAAATTGAAAAATACAGATTATAAGATCTGCGGGCGGACTCCCTTCAGGGATTTAAGGGCGCGGGTTGGTAATTAATAATTAAAAATTAAAACATTAAGATTATGAATAAATTACTTGTAATACTATTAGCTTGTCTTTGTGCAAGTTCATTTACACCGGGATCTGAGGCCATTTCTAATCTTGAATTAATCACATCAAATAACGAATTGGAAATGAAACCAGCTCTTATACACACAGTATATTTTTGGACAAAAGCAAGCACTACAGAAACACAAATGGAAGACTTCGAAAGAGGACTTATAAAGTTAGGAACATGTCCTCAGATTGAAACATATTATTGGGGCCCACCGGCACCTACTGAAGCCAGAGGTGTAGTTGATAATTCTTATAATTATGCAATCAATGTTCATTTTGCGTCGGTTGAAAAAGAAATAGAATATCAAACTGAACCGATACATCTTGCTTTCATTAAAGCTCATCAGGATATTTGGGAGAAGGTGATTGTATATGATAATATCGTCAAATAGTTAGAACCCCATCAGACGTATCTATGAGAGCGGCCTACTACGATAGATTTCAAGGGCCAGTAACGATAGAAAGTGTTCCTGACCCTGCGCCCACCGCAGATGGTGTGGTGATTGCAGTAAAAGCTTCTGGTCTATGTCTCAGTGACTGGCATGGGTGGATGGGGCATGATAAGGATATTACCTTGCCGCACGTCCCAGGTCATGAATTGGCAGGTGAGATCGTATCAGTTGGTCAAAATGTTCGTAATTGGCAAATTGGAGATTGTGTTACTTTGCCTTTTGTCTGTGGATGTGGCATATGCCCTACTTGTTCAGAAGGAAACCCACAGGTTTGCCCGAGTCAATTTCAACCAGGATTTACCCATTGGGGATCGTTTGCTGAGTTTGTATCCATTCACTTTGCTGAGGCCAACCTAGTAAGGATACCAGACCAGATTGATAATGTGACCGCGGCCAGCCTGGGTTGTCGGTTTGCCACAAGTTTTCGAGCCGTTGTCGATCAAGGACGCATTAAGCAAGGTGATATTGTCGCAGTCTTCGGATGTGGAGGTGTTGGATTATCGGCCATTATGATTGCTGCTGCGCTTGGAGCCCGGGTCATCGCAATTGATACAAAACCTGCTGCACTTAAAATGGCCCGCGAAGTCGGTGCAACAGATGTACTTATCTCACAAAATAATTCTTCTCTATCCAACCAGATAATCGAGCTATCAGATGGTGGTGTACATGTTACCATAGATGCCATTGGCCGCCAAGAGGTCTTGCATTCGGCACTGCTTTCATTGCGCAGAAGAGGTCGTCATGTGCAAATAGGATTAATGACTCCCGATAAGGTGAATGCTACAATACCGGTAGACAGGGTCATCGGTTACGAGTTAGAAGTATTGGGTAGTCATGGGATGGCGGCTTCTCGGTATACCGATATGCTCAACATGATTTGTAATGGAAGTTTGAAACCGGAGTTACTATTGAATCAAACTATGTCACTTGAAAAAGCAATTCAGATTCTTCCGAAGATGCCGGCGTTAGTGGACAGTGGTATCAATGTAATCACAAGTTTTTAGTGTAGGGAAAGAGCATTATATGAAATGTAAAGCAGCAATCGGTCTTGGAGATGGAAACTTTATCATAGATCATGTCACATTGTCTGGTCCCAAAGAAGATGAGGTCCTTGTTAAAATAAAAGCGGCTGGTATTTGTCATACAGATCATGATTCATTGAGCTGGGGCAAACCTGTACTCTTAGGTCATGAAGGGGCCGGAATTGTAACAGATGTTGGTCGTAATGTAGTGAATTTTATACCAGGTGATAAAGTCATGCTTAACTGGGCGACACCATGTCGGGATTGCTTTCAATGCAAACTTGGAAATGAGCATCTGTGTGAGATAAATTCTCCTGTCGTCGCTGGCGGTAATGGATATACACCTGGACATGCTCACCTCGAAGGAACTATGTGGAAAAGTGAGCCCATAGAAAGATCTTTTAACCTGGGCAGTCTTTCGGAATATGTGTTGGTCAAACAATCAGCACTTGTAAAACTGGATAGCGATCACTTAAGTTTTCCGGCTGCAAGCATTATCAGTTGTGGTGTGATGACAGGATATGGCTCTGTGATAAATGCCGCCAAATTAACGGCTGGCGCCAGTGCAGTAGTTATAGGAACAGGTGGTGTTGGTCTTAATGTGATACAAGGTGCCCGTATAAACCTTGCAGCAATGATTATCGCAATAGACATAAATGCCAATCGTCTCAAAATGGCCCGGAAATTTGGAGCGACACATACGATCCTGGCTTCGACGGATGACACAGGTCTTCTAAAGGCTGCCGAAGAGGTCAAACGACTGACCAATCAAAGAGGTGCAGATTATGCATTTGAATGTACTGCTGTTCCACAGTTGGGAGCTGCTCCTTTGGCAATGATAAGAAATGCAGGAATGGCAGTACAAGTGAGTGGTATCGAACAAGAGATAACCATAGACATGAACTTGTTTGAATGGGATAAAATTTATATCAATCCGCTTTATGGTCAGTGTCGGCCACAAGTAGATTTTCCGGATATCGTTGAATTATACAATCGAGGCGAACTACTTTTAGATGAGATGATAACAAACACCTACCCGCTCGATAAATTAGAAAATGCATTTACTGATATGCTCAGCGGAAAAAATGCCAAAGGAGTGATAATCTTTTAGTTATGGACAGGTTCAGAACCGTTAAAATATCAGACCCCAGGTTTGAAAGTAATAATCTACGATTCATAACCATCAAAACACCTAATCTCAAAGGCAGGGGAAATATTTGTCTGTTTGTTCCACCTGGTCATAAATTAGAAAATCTTCCAATAGTAATTCTGTTGCATGGTGTTTATGGCAGTGCACTGTCATGGTCACATGGGGCTGGCGCTCATCTTACTGTACAAAGATTAATAGACGAAGGCAAGATAAAGCCAATGATTTTGGCGATGCCTTCAGATGGTCTGTGGGGTGATGGTTCTGCATACCTGCCTCATAATGATTACAATTTTGAAAAATGGATTGTGGAAGATGTTATTGATGCCGTAAGATTAAATATTCCGGAAGCTAAGAATGCTACAATTAACTTTATTGCAGGTCTGTCTATGGGCGGTTTTGGTGCGCTAAGATTGGGCGCTAAATTTCCGGATAAATTTCAGGCCTTTTCTGGTTTAAGCGCTATTACTTCGCTTTCGCAAATGAAATTGTTTGTTGAAGAACCCATGTCCGAATACAGGCAATCAGACAAAACAGACGAGGATGTTTTGCTCACAATCTTAGCCAACAAGGGAAAGTTTTCTTCTTTTCGATTTGACTGTGGACGAGATGATCTATTAATAGAATATAATCGACATTTACACCAACAATTATTGGCGGCTGACATCCCTCATATTTATGAAGAATACGAAGGGCAACACGAATGGTCTTATTGGGAAGAACATCTTTCAGATACTCTTTTGTTTTTTAATCGGCAGTTTTAAAGTGATGGTTATTTAAACCTAAAAAAACATGGCATCGAATACAAATAAGTATTTGATCATTGATAGATTAGAATATATTCGGAAAATTTCAAATTAGCATATGCGTCATTTTACATGCCCGTTACAATCATTAATTGTCCTTTTGATCGTCTTTACAAATTGCAAGGAGTCTTCAGAGACGCTACAAGCTGACCAAACATATACCGATACACAGTATGAATTTCTTGC
>JAJCYJ010000118.1 GCA_029262975.1 Saprospiraceae bacterium | reverse complement strand
TTTTGGCGATAGAAAAAGTCACAAATAATTTGTGTGGTAATGTCATAGAAGTTTTATCCCGATATAAATCAATACCCCATTTTTAATCAATATTTAATGAAAAGTGTGAACCAAATCTATCTCACAGTCTCTTAATTATTTGATAATCAACTTTTTAGTGATTAGCTGAATACCCCTAATGCATTCCACTAATCAAAAAGGCAGAGGTACCAGACACTTTAAGATGCTTGCCTTTTGGATTTCATTGAAAAAAAATGGGTTAAAGAAGTCAAATACTCCTTTAACCAACCTTTTAAATCACCTAGTAATTATGGAAACACACCCATCGCCATATAGTCGCTTGCTACTTTATCAAGTGCATTTATAAATGCAGCAGTCCTCAGATCCGGTATCTTCTTTCGTCTCTTTTTAAGGTCTCGAATATTATGATAAGCAGTGACCATAGTTTCTTCCAGGCCAGACCTTACAAGGTCAATTTCATCTGCTCCCCTGGTGATTATTCTTTTTTCCTTGTCTCCGATATTTTGATGCGTCAATTTTTCAACCGTATCAATGATGCTGCTATAGGTATTTTGATTGAATCGTTTCTCCATCCGTCCGAATCGCATGTGGGATAGATTTTTCAACCACTCAAAATAAGAAACTGTAACGCCACCAGCATTAAGATACATATCCGGTAGAATCATTATTCCCATTTCCAATAGGATTTCCTCAGCTCCTGCAGTCACCGGGCCATTAGCTGCTTCTGCAATTATCTTTGCCTTGACTTTATGGGCATTCTCGGCGTTAATCTGGTTTTCGAGAGCTGCAGGTATCAAAATATCACAATCAATCGAAATCCAATCTTGTTTATTAGCTAAGGTTTTTGTTCCAGCCATGCCCAGGATAGATCCTGTCTTTTTTCTGTGTTTTAGGAGCTTGGCCACATCTATCCCTTTAGGATCGTAAATAGTTCCATTATATTCAGCTACACCCACAATTTTGGCATCGCCTTCATTTTGAGAAATAGCTGCAGAATAGGATCCTACATTACCAAAACCCTGAACTACTATCCGCTTACCGGCAATTCCTGGAGTCAACCCAATTGCCTTCATATCTTCTGCATTACTACATGCTTCACGTATGCCATAATAGACACCTCTACCTGTAGCTTCAGTCCGACCACGTATACCATTTTGATTTACCGGCTTACCAGTAACACATGCGACTGCATCTATTTCTCCTCTTGAAAAGGTAAGATAGGTATCCAGAATCCAGGCCATCTCTCTTTCACCTGTGCCATAGTCCGGTGCAGGAACATCTATTCCAGGTCCAATAAATCCTTTTTTTATAAGCTCTACAGTATACCTTCTTGTAATTTTTTTCAAATCGTTTTCCGAATATTTATGCGGACTAATTTTAATACCTCCCTTGGCCCCACCAAATGGTACATCGACTATAGCACACTTATAAGTCATGAGTGATGCCAAAGCCATAACTTCTTCCTGATCAACCATCGCACTGTACCTGATCCCTCCTTTAGTGGGTTGTCGGTGCTGGCTATGTTGAACGCGGTACGCTTCAATGACCTCATAATGATTTCCAACCTTTACAGGGAATCTCATTTGATAAACAGAGTTGCACTCTCTTATCTGAGCGAGTAACCCCTTAGGCCAGTCCGTCAATGCAGCTGCTTTATCATAATTGCGTTGCACTGTCGTGTAAAAACTATGTTCTTGTGTAGTCATAGATTAATTAGTTAGTAATTATTAGTAGTTACATTAATTGCGACGGAAGCATAGCATTCGATCCGAGCAATGTTATTTCAAGTTAATTGTAGTTCTATAAATTAATCACCTAATGATTTTTCCATTTTCGATATTCTTCGTTCCAAATAAAACAGAAAAATAGCTATTCCGATTAGAATGACCGCCACGCATGCAACTACGGTATTCAATTTAGCAGAATTTTCATAATGATCGGTTGCACCGTAACTCAATTCAACTATTGAACTCAGGAATAAAAGGATAAATAAAAATTTCTTACTCATTTTTAGTTCTTTAATTTTCTATTGATTCTTAGAAGTTCGAGATTTCGAATTCTAAAAAGAATGGATGAAAGCCACACACCAAGCAACGTATATCCGATAATGGCCGGAATAAATACGAGTCGTAATGTATTATCCATATCTTCTCCTCCGAGGGCAGGATTGCCTCCATTTCCGGGATGCAAACCATCTGTTAGACGTGGAATTATAAAGATCAACGGGATCATGGCTACAAAGGCAAATATATTATAAGCGGCACTAACCTTGGCCCGTTTGTCGCTATCTGTCATCGAAGCCCTGAGAATAGCATATGCGGTATAAATCATCATGGAGACAGCCGACATATTTAGCTTCGGATCATCAGTCCAATAAGTCCCCCAGGTGGCTTTTGCCCAAATCGAACCTGTAATAAGACCAACTACACCCAGACCAATCCCGACATGCGTAAAAGAAGCAGCTACGGCATCATAGGTCATATCATAAACCCTTAAATATTTAATGCTATATATCAGACTGACCACGAGCAAAACAAACATAGCCATCCATATAGCCACATGGAAGAATGTATTGCGTATCGTTTCATATAAAATCACCATGAATGGAAAACTAAAACTCCAATCTTGCTGGTACACACCTATATTGTCATTCCATCCATCGCAATAGTCAGTCTCCTGTGCAACACTTACGATTAAAAACTCAAAATGTA
>JAJCYJ010000117.1 GCA_029262975.1 Saprospiraceae bacterium | reverse complement strand
TTTTGGCGATAGAAAAAGTCACAAATAATTTGTGTGGTAATGTCATAGAAGTTTTATCCCGATATAAATCAATACCCCATTTTTAATCAATATTTAATGAAAAGTGTGAACCAAATCTATCTCACAGTCTCTTAATTATTTTATAATCAACTTTTTAGTGATTAGCTGAATACCCCTAACATAAACCTCCCTTTAAAGCGTTTAATGTTTCTATCAGATGAAACTTTCTAACCCCTAAAGCCTGGATCACGAGCAGGTCAATTATCAGAGAAATACGTAATCCTTAAAAGTTATTTGATAGAATAATGCTGACTAATACATATTACCCACCTGTCAGGTTACTTGATCTCTATTATTCAATATGGTAAGAGATTAATTATTAAACTGACTCATCGTATGCGCTAACCCGATCGAGGCAAAACTCAGTGCAATTTCTCCTCCTTTCTGAATCAACTTACTTACTTCATCTTTTTCGTCGTCGGACCACTTCCCCAATACAAAATCCACTTGCTGCCCCTTACTGAAATCACCGCCAATACCTACGCGTAATCTGGCATAATTCTTACCGATCATCTGGTTGATGTCCTTGATACCATTGTGTCCTCCATCACTTCCTTTACCGCGTAAACGCATCCTGCCAAATGCTATATTAAGATCATCCACGATCACCAATAGATTTTCTGGTTTGATTTTCTCCTTTTGCACCCAGTATCGGACAGCCTTTCCGCTTAGGTTCATATAAGTACTGGGTTTTAAAAGAATAATAGTTCGCCCCTTATGTTTGATCGTTGTTATCGAACCCTGGCTATCAGATTTAAAGGTAGCTCCCTTCAGTGCTGCAAGGTGGTCTACTATATCAAAACCAATATTATGTCTGGTTCCGGCATATTCACTTCCGATATTACCAAGTCCGGCTACGAGATACTTCATGTCTGGATCAATTCTTTCACTTCTGCTAAAAAACCTTTTCAACCACATTTCATGCTGGTTTTGTTCCGCAAAGGTATAATCTACACCATTGATCAGATGAATTCAAGAACGACATTTAGAATGAAAGGCAAAGGAAGTTTAATTTGCAAGGCTACTTATATCTCTCAAATACTACTTTTGCCAGGTGCATCTATATGATATCCATAGATTTCTGTCAAAGCTCACGTGGCGAAAAGCCCTGAATGCCTCCAAGCTTTTGTTATCCTTTTATGCCGCCAGGTGGGGTAAAAACATCCAACCCTGGGGTCTTCCCATGACGATCTCCGTAGAACCAACGACAGCCTGTAATCTCAGATGCCCGGAATGTCCAAGTGGACTCAGATCATTTAGTCGACCGACCGGAACCTTGTCTCCGGACTTATTTGAAAGTTTGATCCGTGATACGTATGATCATCTCCTGTATTTGATATTTTATTTTCAGGGCGAACCATATATCAATCCATCTTTTTTAGATATGGTGCGTCATGCCCATCAAAAGAATATTTATACCATTACTTCTACTAATGGTCACTTTCTGAACGATAAAAATGCGGAAGCCACGGTGAAATCAGGGTTGGATCGACTCATAATATCTTTGGATGGAACAACCCAGGAAGTATATGAGCAGTATCGCAAAGAAGGTTCTTTAACTCATGTGATCCAGGGCACCAGAAATATTATAAAGTGGAAAAAAGCCCTTAATTCAAAAACTCCTCACGTGATCTTCCAGTTTTTGGTTGTCAAACCTAACGAACATCAAATAGCAAGTGCACACCTAATAGCTAAAGAACTTGGTGTCAATGAGGTTAAACTAAAAACGGCCCAGCTCTATGACTTCCAAAATGGCAATCCCCTGATGCCTTCTGATCAAAAATATAGCCGCTATAGAAAATTGTCGGATAATACTTATGAATTAAAAAGAACTGCAAAGAATGAATGCTGGAAGCTCTGGCATGCTACTTTAATGACGTGGGATGGTCAAATCCTACCTTGTTGCTTTGACAAAGATGGTCAGCACCCCATGGGAGTTGTGGAAAACCGAACACTACAAGAGATCTGGAATTCTTCAAAATATAAAGACTTTCGAAGCAAAGTAAATAAAGGCAGGGATCAGATAGATATCTGTTCTAATTGTTCAGAGGGATGTAGCGTCTGGGTTTAATAACCCTTCGTTTCAATCAGAAATCTAAGAAGGAATCCCCTGGAAATTGATATTATAAATCCAAATAAGCATAATAATAAAAAGGGCAAGAATCACAAATCCCCAGGCCATGCAGCCTCCTTTTTTATCGTAATTAATTTCTTCTGGTCCGTGTGACATGAATGGTCAACTTTAAAATTCGATGCAAAGAAAAGTAATTCTATTTTAATCTTTAGTGCTTCTACCCCTAAATAAAAAGAGCATAGTCATTCTAAATAGGACGACACAATTTTTTTAGCCATTTTGACAACTCACTTTCGAGGTAGGGAAGCAACATATCGCCAACTAATTCATGATATTTATTGATCCAGGATATTTCGTCACGGGTCATCATATGTCTCGTGATAAGGGATGTATCAATAGGAAAAAGGGTCACATGGCGGTGACACAGATATCCTTCATGTGAACTCTCTTCTGTCAAGATTAAATTTTCGATTCTGATACCATAATGACCGGCCTTATAATATCCGGGTTCGTTGGAAGTTAACATGCCTGGTCTGAAAGCTGTGGTTGACCTGGCACCGGTACCCGGGCTTATCCCTTGTGGTGGTTCGTGGACATTAAGAAAGTATCCTACCCCATGACCTGTGCCATGGCCAAAGTTTAATCCTGCTTTCCATAGATATTGTCTGGCCAGCGTATCGATCATTCCTCCGGTAGTCCCTTCCGGAAATACTGCCTGATCTATAGCAATATGACCTTTAAGTACCCGAGTATAATTTTCCTTTTGCTCATCGGTCACCGGTCCTACCGCAACGGTCCGTGTAATATCGGTTGTGCCATTCATATATTGGCCGCCACTATCACAAAGCAAGAGCCCTTCGGGTTTTATCAATGCACTTCCCTCTTCCGGAGGTCTGTAGTGTACGATCGCTGCATTTGCCTGGTACCCTATAATAGCAGGAAAACTTTCTCCATAATATCCTTTTTGTTTGCTTCTGCGCTCAGCTATCAGTCCGGCAAATGCAGCTTCTGTCATTGGCCGTTCATCCAGACTTTGGTAAAGTTGATAAAAGGCTTCGGCTAAAGCGATTCCATCTTTGACCATTACATCTTCGATATGTTTTATTTCAGAAGATGTCTTACATGCTTTTAATAATTTAGTGACGGTCGGCCCTTCGGTTATTAAATCTTCATCAATCAGATGATACAAGTTTACATTACAGTCATTCGGATTGACTAAAATGGGTTCAGACAGTTCAGATAAAAATTTATCTACCAGATCGTATTCGTGAATGGTCACATTGCCAGCTTTTAAATGTGCCGCTACATCGCTTGTGATTTTAGTGGTGTCTATAAATATGTGAGCCCCATTAGTATCTATGATGGCATAGGACAAAAAGACCGGGTTATAAGCTATGTCATATCCTCTTAAATTAAATGCCCAGGCAATATCATCCAGTGTGGTAATAAGACATTGACTTACATCTTCGTCTTTTATCTTTTCTCTGATCAGGTCTAGTTTTTGTGCTACTGAAGTCCCTGAATATACCAGAGGATGTATAAATACTTTTTCTTTAGGCAACGATGGTCTACCTTCTTCATTCCACAGATCTTCGCAAAGCGTAAAATCTGTGGTTATCGATATTTCGTTTTCTTCAAGTGCATTTTGCATTTTGTCAACCGCCACGAAACTCCACATCCTTGCGTTCAAGGCAATCCTGCTTTTTAGTTTCAGATTTTTCTTGAGATATTCGGTAATTCCAGGTACTCCTTTTTCTCCTTGTCGAAATAATGTGATCCCGCTACCTTCTAATTCTTCTACAGCCTGGAGATAATATCGCGAATCCGTCCATAGACCCGCTACATCTTTGGTGATTACTATAGTCCCGGCCGAACCGGTAAATCCACTGATCCATTCACGTAGTTTCCAATAATCTGCTAAGTATTCACTTTGATGTGGATCCGCACTTGGTATTATAATGGCATGGATATTGAGGTCCAAGAATACTTTTCTTAACTTTGCTATGTATGTTTTTCGTTTTTGGCACATAATTTGTTTATTATCAATATACGATATATTACAAATTAATGTAATATGTTTGTAGCTCGTCAAATCCTTCCTGAGATTCACGACAATCAGCGAACTGAAAGTAAAATAAAAATGTTTTTTTTAATCTAAACATCGTTATTGATGTTATAACGTGTAAACCAGATGCTAAAGCAGACCTTATCTCAAAAAATGGTTCAAAAGCTGTCTCCTCAGCAGATACAGCTTATGAAATTATTGCAGATTCCAACTGCGACACTGGATCAACGTATTAAAGAGGAATTAGAGTCTAATCCTGCCCTTGAAGAAAGCGAAGACTATGATGAAGTCTTTGACATGCAAGATGAAGCAACTAGTGAAAAAGAAAATGATGACGAGTCATTCGAATTAGATGATTATCTGAAAGAGTACATTGAGGATGATCCGATCTCCTATAAGTTGAAAGGAGATGTATATAGTACTGAAGAAGTCAAAAACAGCCCGCTCAGCGTTGGATCTAGTTTTCACGAACACCTTGTCCGCCAACTCGGAATGATGGAATTCAGTAATGAGAAGGAAGAGGTCATTGCTCAGCAAATCGTCGGTAGTATAGATGAAGATGGTTATCTACGTCGAGATATTGATGCCATCGTTGATGATCTTTTATTTACACAAAATATTGAAGTAGACGTAGAGGAAATAGAGCGCATCCTGGAAGATGTTCATAAAATGGAGCCTATTGGCGTTGGTGCCAGGAACCTCAAGGAATCCCTCATATTACAACTTGAAGATCGATTAACCAGAGAAGAACTTCCTGAGAGAAGAAAATCAAAAGAACTAGCCTTAAAGATTCTAAATAAATATTTTGAAGAGTTTTCTAAAAAGCATTATGATCGCATGAGGCGTTCTCTTTCCCTTTCTGAAAGTGAACTAAAAGATGCCATCGATGAAATTCTGAAACTAAACCCTAAGCCAGCAAGTGCTTATGCCGGCAACATCACCGGAAGCCGGGGAGAAGTCAATCAATATATTGTCCCAGATTTTATCATTTCTTATAGAGATGGTGAACTCGACCTTACGCTCAATAATAAAAATGCACCTGATCTAAGAATAAGTGATCACTATGTGGACGTCTTAAAAGGATTTAATGATTCAACCCATGGGCGGAAAAGCACCAAACAAGAAAAGGAAGCTGTCATGTTTATCAAACAAAAGATAGACAGTGCAAAATGGTTTATCGATGCGATAAAGCAACGACAAGATACCTTATTCAATACGATGTATACGATTATGCAGTATCAGCTTGAATTCTTTCAGACAGGAGACGAGCGTCGACTTAAACCAATGATTCTTAAGGATATAGCGGAAGTAACTGGTCTAGATATTTCTACTGTATCAAGAGTTGCTAATAGTAAATTTGTTCAGACAGAATTTGGTACAAAAAGACTAAAGGATTTCTTTTCGGAATCTATGACTACCTCGGATGGAGAAGAAGTCTCAACCCTTGAGGTTAAAAATATCCTAGGTGATATCATTAAAGAAGAACATAAACGCAAGCCACTTTCTGATGAGCGACTCAAAGATATGCTACAAGAAAAAGGATATAATATTGCTCGCCGGACAGTAGCCAAGTATCGTGAACAATTGAATATTCCAGTAGCAAGATTGCGTAAGGAGTTGTAATCAATTGAATATTGAAAAAAAGAAATAATCCAGTTTAGTCTTTTAGAGGCTCTGAACTGGTTGGAACACATTTCAATAATAAAAGAGCCAGGACAAGGAAGAATGCTACGCTCATCGAGCGCTCCAGGCTGTTTTCGACCAGAAAGGAAAGTGAATAGTTCAAATACAAGAAGAACAACAAAAGGCTAAAGACAGAATCTCCAGT
>JAJCYJ010000116.1 GCA_029262975.1 Saprospiraceae bacterium | reverse complement strand
TGTAATGTCATTTTTTGTAATCAAAGTATCCAGAAAATGATTGAGATATTCTCGACTCTCAGTGTCCAGACCAATATATGGATTATCAAGTATCAACAACTTGGGCGTATGCATTAAAGCGCTGGCCAATAACAATTTTCTCGTTTGACCACTTGATAATTTTATTCTCTCTATATCCAGGAGATCTGATAATCCGATATGCTCGATAAATGAAACATGTGATTCAGTAGATGGATTTAGTCCCCTGGCGATTAAGTAGTCACGCGCCGTGAGATGGCCATCCGCATCCCAGGAGTTAAATCGTTGCTGATAATAGTGGACATTGTTGATGGAGTGAAAAAGTTTGCCATCATCTGTAAATGATACCATTTTAATGTCAGCGTAATTGATTGAAACCGGACGTCCATGTCCATTTTTAATCCTGCATCTTCCTGTGATAGCTTTGCATAACATTGTCTTTCCTGAACCATTTAGTCCTGAAATCCAGGTATGACTTCTATGCTGTAATGTCCATGTGATATCATGTAAAAGCGTCTCTGATCCTTGGGCAATACAAGCATTCTTGAATTCAAATAAGTTGGGCATAATTTACTTAAGACTTCAAATATAAGTAAGAAGTGAAGTCTTGTTCTAAGGAAAATTGAGAATTACACATATGACCAGTATTGCAATGCCAATAATTTGAAAAAATATTATGTATAGGTCTAAATTTTAAAATGTACAATTTTGTGGATTGACTGCGGCTGTTTTTAGCAGTAATTTTCTGGTTTTATTAGCATTTACATTAATGTAGTGTGTGTTTTAATTTTTTAACTGTAAAACCAAGTCATGGATTATAAAATATCAGGTCAAATTATAAGTGACCAAAAACCAAATACAAAAGGGCTAAGAATAGAACTTTGGGATGTGGAGGGTGTGAATGACGACTATGTATCTTTTGGATATACGGATGATCAAGGAAATTTTACAATTGAACTTGACCCCTATTATTATAGGGAGTTATTTCTTGACATAGAACCTGCACTCTTCTTTCGAATTTTCTTCCAAGGTGAAGAAATCCTGGAAACAAGAGGAAAATTTGAATGGACAATTGAAAAACCTGAGGGCTTTTTTAAAATTCCGTGTAACGTTCCTGAATTTAGAATAAAATGGAAGGACAGACATATATATCTGAAAATAGAAAAAATTGAAGATTATAGTCCTGTGGCTCCACAAGAAAAAGTAGCCCCTCCAAGATATTATAAAAGAGATTGTATGAGGGGGGAGGGACATGCTGATGGAACAATACCAGATGCGGAAGTTGCCGCGAGAGCCTTGAATGCAGTTGTTTACAGAGAATATCTTGATGCAGGTTATTTGTTTCCGAAAACTAATAAACTTATAAATGCAGATGTTAATGAACCGGTTTTTAATCACCGGGTACCAGGGGCGATCATATATGCACATCCCTATGACAGACTCCACATTCATGTTTGGAATTGCGATAATATTCCACATTCCTTTCACACGCATGGAGCGGAATATGGCATTGACTCAGATGGAGCCTGGCCATTTGGTTCTGAAACAACTGACGGTCTAAGATCCGATGAAATTTGTCCAGGTCAGACATGGGAGTATATTTTTGAAATGCTTCCTGAGGCAATAGGTGCCTGGCCTTTTCATGATCATGCCCAACCTAAAGATATGAGGATCAATGCCGGTTTATTTGGAGGCATAGTGGTTCTTCCATTGAATGAACCCTTGCCAAAAAACAAGGGTGTGAAGAAGGGCATTTTTGATGGTTTCGTAAATCAATTACGTGGATTGGACGCAAGGAAAAATGTCCATGTGGATCGCCTCAAGCCTGAAAATAAATTGATACTTGATCAGGCCGTTGACGTACTGCATGAAGAAATGGAAATGGAAATGGCAGGATTAATTCCAGCGAAGTTTGAGCCTCTAAAATGGCCTCTAAAAGCACGGCCACCGAAGTTTCAAAAAACTGATCATGTACCTGTCTTTTTTCATTTAATGAAAAGCGACGAAAGTATACCCTTATTCGACAGTGGTGACATAGAAGAATTGGTCGGATTCTATGAACTTGTTTTTGATGAGGAAGGGTTGTTTGACTACTTCTGCCAATTCCACCCTCAGATGACAGGGACAATCCACGTACAGGCTGGAGGACCTGCGAATGTCACTGTAAATATTGTCGATTTGCCGAATATGGGTTTTTCGCCCCAGATGACAATCGTAGGTATAGGAGGAACGGTTCGTTGGGAAAATCAAAGTCAATTACATCATACGGTTACTTCAAAGGAAGGCGCTAATTTGCCGACACACTGTATTAATGGAAGAGGCTTTGTAGGAAATTCACCCACAATAGTAGCACCGGCAGGCCAAAGAATAAGATGGTTTGTTTTTAACCTGGATACAAGCGAAACTTGGCACAATTTTCATCCGCATGATATGAGATGGAAATTTGGTGGGGAAGCTTTGGATATCCGAAGTATGGGTCCGGCAGAGTCTTTCGTGGTCGAGGCAAAAATACCCCCGGTTCTTCTTCTGACAGATGAAATTAAGAAAATACAAAGTGCAAAAAATAGACCCAAGAAGGCCAAATTATATAGAATTTATGGAGAATATGTCTTCCATTGTCATGTGCATCATCATATGAAGAATGGCATGGTTGGACTGGTAAGATCAGTCCAGTCCATCTGGTTGACGAAGTCGATGGTAAAAGATCTTCAGAAAAACCGGGGCATCAAATTTTATAATGGAAAAAACCTATGCCCTAAAGTTGATCTTGACCGTTGTAAAAAGAAAGGAGAGGGCTCGTGGGAGGATGTCACAGGTGCTCCTGAAATTACTTTTATGCATTCCGTTCTTCTTCCAGGAACTGATAAAGTGCTTTACTGGGGTTATATGAATTCAGATTTTGCTGCAGGAAGACCGATAAGTAAGCTTTGGGACTATTCCACACCTGCTGGATCTTTTTCTAATCCTAACAATCAACCAACGGATTTACCTGGTCAGACCATCGGTACTTCTAATTTGTGGTCCGCTGAGCATGTACACTTAAATGATGCAGACGGCAAAGTATTAATCAATGGCGGATTTACACCTAATCGGACTTTTATCTTTGATCCTGTCACTGAGACTTATGTAGAATCAGATGCTACAAGCCACAATAGATTTTATTCAACTACCACACACTTAAGCGATGATAGAGTAATGACTCTATTCGGTTCGACATCAAAGTCTCATGAGATTTTTAATCCTGCAACAGGGCTATGGTCAGGACCGACCGCTTTTCCGGCACAGTTCAATCATCATCAGTATTATCCCTGGTCTTATATATTACCTGATGGTAATATGTTCATAGGTGGGCCTCATGACCCAACGCATAGATTTGAAATTTTAAATCCTGCTAATAACGATTCATTTAGCACGATCAACGGTAATAGAAGTACTTCGGGAGAAAAGGGTACCTCAGTTTTGCAAATACTCCGTCCACCTTTATATGATCCTAAAATTATCATCATGGGAGGGAATACACCAACAACACAGGATACTGCAGAGATAATAAATATGAATGACGCCAATCCCGCCTGGACTGCATTGCCAAATCTCAATGTAGCTCGTAACCAACAAGTGGGAAGTATACTGATGCCTGATGGCCGTGTGCTTGTGGCTGGTGGAAGTTTTGCCGCTGCGGATGGAGGGCCTTGTGAGATATACGATCCACAGAATCCCGGATTGGGCTGGCAAGTTGGTCCGACCATGAACTATCGAAGAGGATACCATTCTTCTATAATAATGCTAGGAGATGGCAGTATTGTTGCAGGTGGAGACCCCAAAGCTGGTGGTGGACTTCTTACACCTCATGAGCGATATTACCCGAATTATTTCACCGTAGCAAGACCTGATATTACAACAGCTCCTTCAGGGATAAGTTATAATAACAACTTCGCCATACAATCACCACAAGCGGTTGATATTAATGAAGTAATTATAATGAAACCTGGTTCAGTAACACATGGTTTTAATATGACTCAAAGAGGAGTAGAATGTGTGATCGACAATATCAGTGGTAATATCGTCACAGCTGTTGCACCACCCAATGGCAACATCGCTCCTCCGGGATGGTACCTTCTGTTTATATTAGATAATTTCAGAACACCATCAATTGGAAAGTGGATACGTTTGACTGTATGATCTAGGTTTGTTTTTATAGAGTTTATATTGGGCGTCTTTATTATAAAGACGCCCATTTTTATAATTATTAGCTATTATTTTAAAATAATTCTGTACACATTAATTTGCTCTTTTTGGAAAATAATGCTTTTTTGATTATTGTACCTAAAGTACTCGATAATGGCGATCCATTATAAACCTTGACGCATTATCAAATTTCATTTCATAATTATCAATTATCATAATCCTATTTTTCTTTTTAGTAATTGGGCATTAATAGCCACAATCACAGTGCTCAAACTCATAAAGACTGCTCCTACAGCCGGGCTTAAAACAAATCCCCATGGATACAAAATACCTACTGCCAGAGGAATAGCAATTGCATTATATCCGGTGGCCCATATTAGGTTTTGAATCATTTTTTTATATGTTGCCTTTCCAAAAAGAATAAGGTTCAATATATCTTTTGGATTACTATTGACAAGTATAATATCTGCTGTCTCAGCAGCTACATCCGTGCCTGATCCTACGGCTATTCCTATATCCGCCTGGGCCAGAGCAGGGGCGTCATTCACACCATCTCCTGTCATAGCCACATATTCATTTTTACCCTGTAGATCTTTTACGATTTTGACTTTTTGATGGGGTAGTACTTCGGCATAATAACCATCCAAGCCTAACTCTTCACTGACAGATTTAGCGACGATTTCATTATCACCTGTTGCCATAAAGACTTTTATATTATTGTCTTTAAATGCTTGAATGGCAGCGGCTGACTCTGGTCTTATTTCATCAGCAAGCGCAATATAACCGGCTAACTTTTGATCGATTAGAACGAATACAACTGTTTCTGCGGCACTGCTGAAAGCGCCTTCAGGTATTGAAATCTTTGCATCCTTCAAATAACCAGGACTGACAACTTTAATATCCTTGCCTTCTACTGTCGCTTGTACACCTTTACCCGTGATTGCTTCGAAATTCTCCAGTTTTGGAAATTCAATATTCAGCGATTTTATTTTTTCGACAATGCCAACTGCTATCGGATGTTCTGAACTTTGTTCTAAGGCTCCGGCAAGTCTGAGCATTTCATTTTTATCAATGTTGTCCATGAGACTTTCATAACGGGTCACACCAAAATCGCCTTTAGTGAGGGTACCTGTTTTATCAAATACCAAAGCAGATATCTTTCGTGATTCTTCAAATGCAGTTCTATTGCGTATGAGTAATCCATTCTGAGCTGAAATGGCTGTTGATATAGCTACTACGAGTGGTACAGCCAAGCCTAAAGCATGTGGACAAGAAATGACCATTACTGTAACCATTCTCTCCAGGGCAAAAACAAAATCTTTTCCTAATCCTAACCACAAAAATAATGTTCCGAACCCTATGGCGAGGGCTGTATAAGTCAGCCATTTAGCAGCACGATCAGAAAGATTTTGCATTTTGGACTTGGTCTTTTGCGCTTCCTGAACCATGGTGATTACCTTATTCAGATAACTATCTTTTCCCGTATGTTCGACTGTTACTTTAAGTGTGCTGTTTCCATTTATCGAACCTCCAATTACTTGATCGTGAATTCCTTTTTTGACGGGTTTCGATTCACCAGTCAACATAGCTTCATTGAGGTAACTTTCTCCTTCAATCACTAATCCGTCAGCGGGGACCTTTTCGCCCGGCTTGACAAGAATTGTATCACCACTCAACAACTCATTCAATTGAATGTCTATAACAGTTTCACCTTCTATTTTGTGCGCTTCTGAAGGCATCATACTTACTAATAACTCGAGTGCCTTGGAAGCGCCTAAAACTGATTTCATTTCAATCCAGTGGCCCAGGAGCATAATGACAATTAGTGTTGCTAATTCCCAAAAGAAATCTTCTCCGGGTAAGCCAAAAACAGTGGCTGTGCTATAAAAATAAGCAACAGATATGGCCATCGCAATTAATGTCATCATCCCTGGAGCCTTGTTTTTTACTTCATCATAAAAGCCTTTTAAAAAAGGATGACCTCCATAGAAATAGACAATAGAAGACAAGATGAACAAAATGTAAAGACTACCAGAGAAAGACCAGTTCACACCTAACCACATCTGAATCATTGGGGACAAGATCAGTATAGGTGTTGTGAGTATTAATGAAACCCAGAAACGCTTTTTGAAATCCTCGATCATCATTCTATGATGGTCATGTCCCATATGCCCATGATGCGGATTTTCTCCATCTCCATGACTCATATGATTAGCATGATCTTCTTTGGCTCTATGACTTGTGCCGTGTTTTGATGCGGTTTCATCATGTGCACCATGATGTTCGTGACCAGAACCATGTTTCGATTCATCTGCAGACATTTCCATTTTTAACTTATAATTGCCCACATCTGCCAAAACATCGTTCATGCTTTCTTCGGAAATGTGATGGTGCATTTCTATCACAGCTAGAGGGGGGGGCAGGGTGACGTTTACGTTCATTATTCCATCCATTGCTATTAATGCGTTCTTGATTTTCTGGACAGAGTCATCACTTGTCAAACCAGAAATTTTATATCGGTGTTTCATATGAATTGGTTAAATTCTTTATTAGTTAAAGCACAGTTAAATTCTATATTAGTTCTACAATTGCTTTTATTAAGTGTTACACTTCTCCTATATCGAATCTCATTTTTCAGGAAGAGATTCACATATTGTTAGCTGCTCTCATACCTTGTGACTATTGTTCTTTTTTCTAAAATTAATTCAAAATTTAGACCTTTCTCTTATTGTCGAACCAAAACTTTGGTAAAGTTAAACCTAATAGATTCCGGATTATTATATAATTCTGTTTACTATTTACAATATTTGGGATATTCGTCTATGTTGTCTCTTTTGGGCCGTAAACAGTAGTACAGAAGGATAATTTCAGGTATTATTTGGTATTATGAAAACCAAGACATAATAAAGATTATTAATTCTTATCTCTGCGCAATAGCATCTGGTTTATTATCGCCTTGAATTCATTTTTAAGACCGGGAATAACGTCGTTAATTCCAAATTCTTTTAAATCCAATTCAAATTCTAATCCAATCCTACAAGCATATTCTGTAGTCTCACCAATATGATGTAACTCTCCACTTCCTTGAATTTGTTTTTGAAGATTAGGTGAAATTACTACTCCATTAATTTGAAATAATATAGGTGAATGATCATCTGTAGAGATGTATTCAATATCAAGAAAACCTTCGAAATAAATTTCTGCTTTGCTCTTGTTTATTAGAAAATTAAGAGAATCGATAGGGGTCTTTATTGATTTCAGAGGAAATCTAATTATAACCTTGGTGCTTTCATAATCTATGCTGGCCATCAGGGCGTGAGATTGGCACTGAATGCTCTCTCCTTTGTATTCACCCAGTAGGGTAATGGTTGAATTACGGCTTACATAAGTGTCCTGTGTAAAACCTACGGTCCAGGTAATAGACAATATAAGAACAACGATAAATATTTTCATGCTTGTTGTTTATGAGGGATATTTCAAATTGAGACTTTCTAATTTATTGATTATTTGATTTGCTACAAAGAAATTTCTATACCACTTCTGATCTGCAGGTACTATCTGCCAGGGAGTTTCCTCTCCACACTTATTAATTATTTGGGTATATATTTTTTCATAAGAATCCCATTGAAGGGCGGCTTTATCATCAGACTTATCATATTTCCATTTTTTATTCGGATCTTTTTTTCGAGCCTTAATTCGTTTATCCTGTTCTTTTTTAGAAATGTGGAGGAAGAACTTCATAATGATAGTTCCACTAGCTTGTAATTGTTTTTCAAAGCAATTGATATAATGATAACGTTCTTCTATTAGTTCTTCAGGCAACGATTTTTCGATTGTGGGCATTAAGATATCTTCATAATGTGAACGGTTGAATATTTGTATCATTCCTTGTTCAGGAAGATGAGGATAAATGCGCCAAAGAAAATCATGTTTACGCTCCTCGATTGTAGGTGTCTTAAAGGATTTTACATTGCAGCCCATTGGGTTTATACAGGAAAATACATGTCTTATTGTTCCATCTTTTCCAGAAGTGTCCATGCCTTGCAATATGATTAATATGGGATGACTGCTATCTGCATATAATTTGTGCTGAAGTGAAAATATTTTTTCATGAAATGATGAGATTTGTTTTTCTGCTTGCTTTTTAGAAAATTTGGCTGGTGCAATCGTACTTATAGACCTGAGTATATTCATTACTTAGTTATTAGTTCTGTGGTAAAATAGGTTCCGTTATCTTCAGCAACAAATTGCTTTACTATTCCTACTCCTGATATTAGGTCTTCAGTGTATTCGTATTTGATAGTCTTTATTTTAATTCCTATTATGAATACTTGAACCATCATCTTTCCGGTTATGCTTATTATGCCATTTTTACTTTTATTAATAGATCTTTCTTTTAGCGAAATCTTGCTTCGAGTCCCAAAAAAGCCTGCGGCTCCTCCTTTAAATTTAAGTTGAAATTCAATATCATTCAGTGTATTGCTACTAATTTCTTCAATGGGATAGAGTCTGTTTGATTTAGACATTTCCAATTTGAGGGATTTATTACTAGCGCCGCCTGCAAAAGGAAACACACCCATAATGAGTTCCTGGGATATAGGGTTACATATTATTGTTGTCTGTGATGCCCCTTTCAGAATATTCTTATCATCAAATGTATTGACGGTTAATTTAGCTATAATATCGTCCTCATTTTTTGTTATCTCTCCTACATTAATTGTCTGATAACTTTTTAGATTACCATCTTTGTCATAGTTTTTACGCTCGTAGTTATTGCCGGCAATTTGATAAATCAGCATGCTCTTGTCTATCTGCGCTGACCCACTATTGGCGTAAATTGAAATACAAAAGAATATTATGAATGACTTGATTTTCATATACTCATATTTTTAGAAAATTGAATTGTCGTATAAAATCGAGATAAAGATCACTTAAATCTATTGCGTTGGTTATATGTGGTATAGTATTGCAGGTTATCACTTTTTCAACACCGGAATCCAATAAATCTTGATATGCCCGATCTGCGAATACCGCATGTACCCCGATACAAACTGGAGGTTTCATACCTGCATTTTTTAAATGTTCTACAGTTTGAATCATAGTTCTTGCCGTAGATATTATATCGTCAATGAGTAACGGGGTATGATCATTAAATAATGTTACGTCCGGCACTGATACTTCTACTTTTCTATCCCCATGTCTTATTTTTTCTAGTACCATAAATGGAACACCAGCATTTTTGGCTACTTCTGATACCCATTGTTCACTCTCGCTATCTGGCCCTACCAATACTGGGTTAGAAATATTTCCACTAATCCATGATGAAATGTGATTAGCTGCATGAACAACTTCAGTCTGAACAGTGTATATGTCGTCTAATTTTTGAATTCGATGCAAGTGAGGGTCCACTGTAATAATGCTGTCAGCGAATTGAGACACTAAGCTGGAAAAATATTTCGAGGTTAGTCCTTCTCCTTTATTAAATATTTTGTCCTGTCTCATATAGGCAAGATAGGGAGCGACAAGACAAGTACATTTGGCGCCCTGTTCTTTTGCAATTCTGGCTAGGAAATATAAGGACAAAAGTTTTTCATTAGGTTGGTGGAGCGTACACACTATTACTACTTTTTTTCCTTTTACCTCGTCATGAATTCTGATGTATGACTCTCCATCCGGAAATCGTCTAATTGTAGTTCTTCCAATTGGTGCATCCAATTTGCTCGCTATAATACTGGAGAGCTCTTCATTTCCAGGAAGGGATAATATGATAGTATTCATTTGGATAGTATTTGTAAAATTTCTGTTTGATCATTTAGATATTCAAGAGCATAGCTAAGTTCACCTCTGGATGCTGCATACAGTGTGTACAAAATGTCTCCCTTTTTTACAGTTCTGCCGATCGGAGCATTGAAGTTGATGCCAGCCCCATGATTATTTGGTGCACCACATAATTTAGCTACTTTGGCGAGTTTTCGATTATCAATTTCTGAAACGACTCCATTTTTACCTGCAT